>CAYVGA010000006.1:0-37999 GCA_964449855.1 uncultured Lachnobacterium sp. | reverse complement strand
ATGTGTAATTTAGCCGACGCAATTGAAAACGAAGGTATCGCAAAAGGCATCCTGCAAGGAACAGAACAAAATGCCAGAGCCAATGCCAAAAAGTTTTTTGAAAATGGAGCTTCCTATGATTTAGTAAGGGCATCCATAGAAGCATTATCAGATGAAGTACTACAACAAATCTATGACGAAGTAATGGTAAATCAGAAGCGTTAAGACAAAATTTTGGTAAAAACCTTTGGAGCATTTACTGTCAATAAATATATTGCAGAAAATGTTCTGATGGATTTTCTTAGAAAGCATAGGAGTGATGTTATGTGTACATGTTTAACGGAATTTGATGAGGAAACTTATAGAAAAGGATTATTGGAAGAGGGGCAAAAATTAGCCAGCATTGAAAATGCACAAAATCTTTTTGCACTACGTCATCTTTTGGAGCATTTACGAGTCTATTATCGCAAAGAGTGAAGATTGTCACAAGGTACGTATTATGGTGCGTTTACGGGAAAAAAGTCTTGATTGGGGAATAGATTTACAAATGGTACTACTTTCGAACTTGTTCGTAAATCTATCTGAATATTCCGGTCTTGATGTCATGCTGTCCGGTGATTAGGAAACCGATTGGCAATTATCTAGAATACAATAAATTTCACTAATATAAAGCCGGCTAACGCCCCGCAAAGCGGCTCTGGGCTTGACATTAGCTCAATTTCTTATAAATGTTAATCAAGCCAATCAAAGACGGTTTCCGTATCCGGAATGTTGGTTTCCACTGTTCCGGAATAGCGGTTTCTTGACACAAGAATATTCACTATCCACTCTTTATCTGATGAAGTATTGCGTGAGATTTATGTGGAAGTGATGGAGAATCAGAAGTGTTAGAGACAAGTTGTGAATTTGTATGAAAATTACAGCAAATGCATACCTTGTACTGATTAAGTACAAGGTATGCATTATAAATCATTCTATGGTTTCAGTAATATACCTCATATGCCATTTTCCTCATACATAAATGCTCCAAAAACTCTTACCACTTTACAATATCAATTTGCATTTTCTCTGAAAATGTATCATTATTATAATTTCAATTCTTTTGTAGCCATATCAAGTGCACTTTCAATAACAGCATCCATATCGTAATATTTATACTCACCAAGACGACCACCAAAAATAACATGTTCTTCTTTATCAGCTAATTCCTTATATTGCATATAAAGAACACTATTCTTTTCGTCATTTACTGGATAATATGGTTCGTCACCAAGTTTCCATTCAGAGCTATACTCACGACTGATAACTGTCTTTGGAAGATCATTGCCTTTTGCATCCTTGCCAAATTCAAACCATTTGTGTTCTATAATACGTGTATATGGAGAATCTGCATCGGTATAGTTTACTGCTGCATTTCCCTGAAAATTAGGCATATCCAATATCTCTGTATCAAAACGAACAGAACGATATTCCAATGCACCTAATTTATAATCAAAATATGCATCAATAGCACCTGTATAAACTATCTTATCCGCCATAGCATCATATTCCGCTTTATTATCAAAATAATCTACATCCAAATTCACTTCAATACCTTCCAAGACGTTTGCAACCATCTTAGTATATCCACCAATTGGAATACCCTGATATAATGCATTGAAATAATTATTATCATACGTAAATCTTACCGGAAGACGCTTAATAATGAAAGATGGAAGCTCTGTACATGCTCTTCCCCACTGTTTCTGTGTATAACCTTTGACTAATTTTTCGTAAATATCTGTACCTACCAAACTAATTGCCTGTTCTTCCAAATTTTTTGGTTCTGTAACACCAGCGGCTTTTTTCTGTTCTTCAATCTTTGCAGCAGCTTCTTCTGGAGTTACTACCCCCCACATTTTATTGAAAGTATACATGTTAAATGGAAGTGAATATAATTCTCCCTTGTAGTTCGCTACTGGCGAATTAGTAAAACGGTTGAATTCTGCAAAACGTGTAATATAATCCCAAACCTTTTTATTATTAGTATGAAAAATATGGGCACCATAAATATGTACATTAATACCTTCAATTGTTTCCGTATAAATATTTCCCGCAATGTTTGGGCGTTTTTCAATCACTAATACTTTTTTACCAACTTCTTTTGCCTTTTGTGCAAATACTGCACCATAAAGACCTGCACCAACTACCAAATAATCATATTTCATTGTTATATACCTTTCTGTTAACATCTATAAAGTATTTTGTATCTATCAATCTTCAAACATATTATGCATCACTAGTTTTACAGCAAAATATTCTATGTTACCAGACTATAACTTACATTATAGTGTTATCTACAGCTTTACCAAATTCCAAAATATCCGCAATCCTCTTACACGCAAAACCATCCCCATATGGATTACTTGCATGTGCCATTACATCATATGACTGCTGATTCTCTAAAAGCTCCTTAAAATTCTGATAAATCACCTCTTCATCCGTACCAACCAATTTGAGAGTTCCTGCTGCAATTCCTTCTGGACGCTCCGTTGTATTTCTCATAACAAGAACTGGTTTTCCAAGTGAAGGGGCTTCCTCCTGAATTCCACCACTATCTGTAAGAATTAAGTAACTTCTTGATAAGAAATTATGAAAATCCAAAACATCCAAAGGCTCAATGATACGTATTCTCTCACAACCACCTAATTCTTTTTCTGCAGTTTCTCTCACAACCGGATTCATATGAATTGGATAAATTGCTTTTACATCTTCATGTTCGTCCATGATTCTACGGATTGCACGAAACATGTGAACCATTGGCTCACCTAGATTTTCCCTTCTATGAGCAGTTATCATAATAAGTCTGCTGTCCTTTGCCCACTCCAATTCCTCATGCACATAATCTTCTCTAACCGTTGTCTTTAATGCATCAATTGCTGTGTTTCCTGTTACATAAATACTATCTGGATTTTTTCCTTCTCGCATTAAGTTCTCTTTTGACATTTTTGTCGGTGCAAAATTGTATTTCGAAACAATACCAACTGCCTGACGATTAAATTCTTCCGGATATGGCGAAAAAATATTATATGTACGAAGTCCGGCTTCTACATGTCCCACCGGAATCTGCATATAAAAACATGCTAACGCTGTAACAAACGTTGTTGATGTATCACCGTGCACTAATACTACATCAGGTTTTTCTAATTCAAGAACTTCTTTAATTCGTTCCAAAATATTTGTTGTAACATCAAATAATGTCTGCTTATCTTTCATAATTGACAAATCATAATTTGGTATAACATCAAACGCTTTTAGAACCATGTCAAGCATCTGACGGTGCTGACCTGTTACGCATACAACTGTTTTCAAATTTTCTCTTGTTTTTAATTCATTTACTAATGGACACATCTTAATTGCTTCTGGACGTGTTCCAAAAACTAACATTATTTTTTTCATTCTAAATTCTTTCCTCTTAATTTTACTTAGTTTTTCTATTCCTATTTGTTTTTACTTATCTTTTTTCTAATTATTTCTACACAAATGTATACATATTCATTTCTCATAATTATCATTTGTATAAAATATACAACTGCTCCTTCTATCACTAAAAAAATAGTATTTCCAACACTTGGCTCTAACATACTCGCAGTATAAAATACTACACAAAACATAAATACACCTGCCAAAAATTCTTTCCACGAACTCTTAAAAATTTTTGAAATTGATACCTCATTCTTTACAATAACGAACATCGTAATAGTAACAGCCAATTCAGCAAGAACAGATGCAAATGCAGCACCAAAAGATTTAAGGGAAGGTATTAATACTATATTCAAACAAATGTTAATAATCGCACCTAAACAAATTGCAAAAGTAAATTCTTTATCTCTTTGCAAAGGCACAAGATATTGCCTACCAAGAATATTACTCATTCCAATAATTAATATAATTGGTGAAAACAACATTATTAAATAGGGCACTTTTTCATAACCATCACCAAAAAACCATGGCGAAAAATTAGAGGCAACTGCTATCAATCCAAACATGAGTGGTGTTCCAATAAAAAACAAGAATTTAAATGTCGAATAAATACTATTTCTAAATGCATCCATATTTCCCTTGGCAATATCATTTGAATTTCTAGATATCATAACAGTACTTAACGAAGTAAAAATCGTCATTACCAATTTAACAATTTTTTCAGATTGCTCATAATACCCATTTTCCAACTCTGACACCTTATAAATAGCAGTTGTTCCATCTGTATTAACCATTTTAGTCGTTCCATCTATAAGTATTCCTATTAATACCTTATCCAATATTGTATAAATTGAAACTGCTATCGTTGGAATAAACAATCTTAATGTCGGAATAAAGTGTCTATGAATTCTTAAATCTTTTAATTGGACTTTAGTTAACACCTTAGGCAATCTACTCCATAATGTTAAATTTGAAAGAACAGATATAATTGATTGTGATAAAATATATACCCAAGTATCCCCCTCATCTTTAACAAAAATGAAAATCAAAGCCACTCCAATACAGCGAGCAATCATATTTCGAATGGCAATTATCCCAAATTCTTCATTTCCTTGAAACAAAAAAGATACATCAAGTGCTGTGGAAAAAATATGTATTGATAATATCCACATCAACAATGTATAATCACCAAAATATCCCATCAATAATATTATTATGTATATACATAATGAGATACCAATTGTAATTGCTCGAGCGATTAATATTTCCCAAAATAAAATACTTTGTTCTTTTACTTTATCCTGTACTCTTGCACACTCTCTCTGCGCATAGTAAGTAAATCCCAAAGAACCAAATAAAATAAAATAAGAAGCTATAGAATATGTAAAACTATACTGTCCTACACCTGCACTCCCTAAAACTCTTGATATATATGGTGCCGTTATCAACGGAATTGCTAAATTTAGAACTTGATACGATAAATTATATATATAATTAACACTTATTTTTGTTTTTTTCTTCGACATATTCCTTTTACTAACTCCGATTTAAACATCAATAAATTTGTAATACTAATTTTCGTTTCTATTATTAATAAAGAGAATTAATAATATCATCAAACATATCCAAAAATCTTTCTTTAGAAAATTCACTAATAATATATTCATGTGCATTTACATCTGGTGTTGGTGCACCTTTAGTTAATTTCTCTAAACTAGAAGAAATTTCTTCTGTTGTTTTTCCAGGTAAACAATACGGAAAATCATAATTCCATACCACATATTTTCCTTTTGCCATACCTTCTAACACAGACATTGACAACCCATCATTCACATGAATTCTAACTACTATAGATATATCATTATATAAGTTTTCCATTTCCGACTGATTTAAATAACCAAGTACTTTTACATTTGGATAATCTTTAAATTTATCATGATCATCATTAGCAACAATATAAAATTTCATATTTGGAAATATTGGAAAAACCCGTGAAATTTCTTCAAATCCATAAAAATGTTCCGAGCCCTTTGGCATATATATCAAAACACAATGTTCCTTTGGCATATCACAAATATCAAAATTTAAATTCAACGGAATTATTGGAAGATACTCCGTTTCCACTCCAAGTTCACTCATTTGCTTTTGTAAGGGTTCAAAGCATGCAATATGCTTATCCACAAACTTCAATTTTGTTACATCTGTAATTCCCTCATCAGCCATTCTAGCATCTGAACCAATCCAGTGTGTAATTACCTTTTTCCCCATATATTTAGCAATAATTCCCTTTTTCCAAAAAAAATGCGACGTATAGATATTATATAATACATCACACTTTTTAATTGCTGATAGTAAATCTAATGTTCTTGTTATTTTATTGCTTTTCTTATCCCAAATCTCTTGCAAATTAATTACTTGATATCGCTCTCCTATAACTGGAATCAGATGTTTAATTTGGTTTGTTCCCATTATTCCAACAGTTATTTTTTTCATTTCCATCTACCTCTTATCCAAAAAATTTATTTTCTAACATCAAACATAGACAATGATAAATCGGAAGATGTAGTTCTTGAATTATATATGTTTCTGTTTCCGGTACTACAATAGTAATATCCGCTACATTCTTCAATCTTCCACCTGTTCCTCCTGTAAGACCTATCACTTTCATCCCCTTTGCTTTCGCTACAATACAAGCATACAAAACATTCTTTGAATTACCCGAAGTTGATATTGCAAAAAAAACATCTCCTTCATTACCATATCCGTTTAATTGTTGTGCAAATCCTAATACAGGTTCTACATCATTCATATAGGCAGTTGATAAAGCCGTATGACCTACCAATGCAATTGCTGGTAAAGCTCCTTGAAGTTTTTCTCCAAGTTCCTTTCCCATATCCACATCTACATCTTCTAAACGATTAATAAAATCATTTGAAAGTTTTCTAGGCACAACAAAACCTTTCATCAACTCACCAACAATATGTTCTGCGTCTGCAGCACTTCCTCCATTACCTGCTATTAATACTTTTCTATTTTTGTCATAACACTCCGCCATAATTTCATAAGCTTTTAGTATATTCTCTTTTTCATCTTTTAACTTAGGATAACGTATTAATAAATCTTCTATAATTGTCTTCATATCTAGTTCCTTATAACATATCTATTGTAAAATCAAATAAACTATTGTAGCATTTCTCATAATCATGTTTACCAATCAATACTGTCTTGCATCCAGCAGACTTTCCTGCAATGATATCACCTTCACTATCACCAATCATCCATGATTGCTCCAAATCAATATTAAAATCTTCTGCTGCCTGTAATAACATACCTGGTTTTGGTTTTCTACAGTTACACTCAAACTTCAACTCTAAAATTTCACCCTCATATCCTTTATGTGGATGATGCGGGCAATAATAGATAGCATCTAAATAAGCTCCATCGTTTCCTAAAAGTGTTTCCATCTTATTATGAATTCTATGTAACTCATCTAGTGTTACTTCTCCTCGTGCAATCACTGGCTGATTTGTAACAACAATTGCAAGATATCCACTCGCATTTATCCTTTTGATAGCTTCAGTTACACCATCCATTAGCTCAAATTCCCTAATATCACGTAGAAATCCTACATACTTATTAATAACCCCATCACGATCTAAAAATATTGCTTTCTGTTTATTATGAAGATTTTTTGCCTGTACTTTTCCACTACAAAAATCCTTGCAGACATTCTCATAACGCTCTGGTGTTCCCATATCCTTCACATATTCTGGACTATCATATATATACATCTGCCCAGTTCCTGCTAAGGGCTTAAGAATTTGACGATCCAAATCAACTTTAGGTGTTACAATATCGCACTCTAAAACTTTAGGTGAAATCACATGTAATCCAGCATTTACTCTATTACTATAAAATTCTGGTCTTTCATCTTCTTTCGCAAGCCATTGCGATACCACACCATTTTCATCTGCAATAATCAGTCCACTATCATATGGATGACTATTAGGATGTGTAAATAATGTTACTAACCCTCCATGTGACTTGTGATATTTCACAAATCGATTAAAGTCCACATCAAATACTGCATCTGCATTCAATAAAAGAAAATCCTCTATAAGTTTTTCTTTTATTTTAAATAGTGCACCTGCATTCCCTAATGGTTCTTCTTCAAAAAAATACTCAATATCTACACCGAATTCAGAACCATCTTTAAAATAATCCATAATAATATTTCCAAGATAACCAACCGTCAAAATAATATCTGTAAAACCTTGATTTTTTAAACATTCAATCTCATGTTCCAAAACAGGCTTTTCCTCAATTTTTATCATTGGTTTAGGTATACTTCTTTCTACTGCTGAGATACGAGTACCTCTGCCACCTGCCATAATTACAACTTTCATACTAATCTTTCTCTTCTAAACAATAGGTTCATAACTTTCTGGTGTATAATGAATAACCCTAGTACCACTATTTTCAAATTTAAATGGTACATATAACAAATCTGACATAGCGTCTCTTACTACCGATTGATATTCTGGTTCTACATAAAAAAGTAAAAAACCACCTCCACCAGCACCAAGAAGTTTACCTCCTAATGCACCAGCTTTTATACCTTTTTCATATAATCCATCAATACTATTTGTAGTAACTGCCGCACCAGTTTGACGTTTCAATTTCCATGTATGGTCTAATAAACGACCAAATTTATTCAAATCTACATTATTATTCACTAATATTTGTTCAGCTTCATCAACTAAACACATCATCTCTTTCAATTGTGCAATTTTTTCACCTTTTATAGACGCATTGGCAACCTGTACTTCCGATGAAAAACGAGTAAATCCCGTAAAAAACATCATAAGATGGTCATTTAACTGTTTTTTCCTTTCTGGAGAAATAATGATAGGCAATACTTCATATCCATTTGCATTAAAATTAATACGATTTAATCCACCATATGCAGCCGCAATCTGATCTTGCCAGCCACCTGCTTCATTACACAATACACGTTCCAAATATATTGCATCATCCGACAACTTTTTCTTATCCACGTATTTTCCCTTTAGTGCATAAAATGCATTCAACATACCTACAGCAAAAGAACTACTAGTTCCTAATCCAGAACGTGCAGGTAAATCTGCTTCATATGTAAGACGAATTTCCTTCATATCTAACATCTTCATAGCATTTCGAATAGCTGGATGATTAATTTCTTCTATATCTTTAACACGTTCTATTTTCGAATATGAGAATTCTGATACATAATCAAAGAAACGTGGAAGATGACGCACATTTACATATACATATTTATCAAATGATGTTGATAAAACAGCTCCGCCATATTCTTTAAAAAAATCTTCCATATCTGTTCCACCACCAAAAAAAGACATACGAAATGGTGTTTTTGTAATTATCATATTTTGTATCTCCAAACTTATATTTAGCTAAATTTTATGTTTTTTCTTATTATTGCTTATTATAAATAATATAAGCACCGTAAAAGCAATATCACCTTGTATTATTGCTTGTAAATCTGCCGATATTACATGTGTAAATACCATACCTGCAAAAACAAAAGCAAATGAATCTCTTATATTATCCTTTAATGTAATTCTATCCAACCATTTATCAACATATTTAAGCAATTGTCCCCATAAACACATAATAATAAATACGCCTAGATATCCTAAATTCAAATAACCATATGAAATAACATCATTGGGAACCCCTGATATTTTTTTCCAATCAATTCCCATAAAATATGCAGATGTCCTTTCATAACTTTGCTCAAATGATATTCCCGGAAGCATTCCTAAAATATCCGTAAAAAAGTTTTTAAAATATAAAAATCCAAATTCATCTGTAATATCATTACAATGCAATTGAATTTGAAATGGATAGGATAATTGTCTCAATGTTTTTAATATTGATACCAATAGTGAATTAGAGGAACTAACTATATACCCATATGACATATATGAAAAAAGATTATCTAAGGTTTCTAATAATGGCAATGCTATAATTCCTATTATACATATAATAATCCATGGATTTTTGTGCTGTTTTCTTATTAAAGTAAATATCACAAAAAGAAACAACATAATAATTGCAGTTCTTCCAGCTTTAATCAGTAAAAAAATAATTGAAAAAATAAATGATATTACTAGAATAATGTAGTCTTGTATCCTGCTTTCTTTTTTATCAATCACCAAAACAGATAGATAAAAAGAAACAACAACTATTGCTGCTGGAATTTTTGCCAAAGTTAAAAATGCATTAACTTCTATAGTTGACGAAAACCCTCTTAATTGTTCTCCCAAACCAAGAGCACTCTCTATTCCACCTAAACCATATACATACAAAAGCAATGTAGACAATCCCACAATTAATGTTATATTTCTCATTTTTTTTAGCTCATAACGCTCTATATCTATCTCATAATAAGCATCCCTCTCTTTAGATTTACTTCCGAGAGTAAATTTACATCTATATCCATAATACAAACCTACTATTGCAATCAAAAAATTTATAATAAAGCGTAAATAATTACTTATAGATACCTCTTCGAATATGAATTTATAAAAATCTGAAAAACCATATATATTTATATTTTCCTTAAATGATAATTGCAATATAATGATTAATATCGGTACAGCTATATAAAAAACTAATATAGCCGCTAAAAATCCACATAGTGAACCTACATATCCTTTTTTCTTATATAAAGTTACTATCCAACATCCTATTACCACCATGAATATGGTTAAAAAAACTACTATTAACATTTAAATATTCTCCCAAAATATCAATAAGAAACCATTTTAAACATATTCTAAAAATCTTTGAGTTATATTTTCTGTATCAAATTCATCTATAGGTTTCACTGCATTTTTGTCAGCTAACATATAATTTAATTTCTTTGTAATATCCTCTATTGTATTTTTACAAAAAACATATCGTTCATATTTAGTAAAGTATTTTTCAATCTCATCTTCCATCTCACCATCACAAATAACCAATACTTTAATATTAGTCCCTGCATTATGATAAATTTTACCAGGAATTTGCGTTCCTGATTTATTGAGCAATACTACTAAAATCTTAGAATCTTTCATATATTTTGAAATGTCACATCTATTTAAAACTTTTATTTTTTTACTACTCTCAAGTCTAATATCACTATTACCTGCAATGATAAATTCGGCATCTATATCTTGTGCAGCTTCATAAAATGGCATTATGTTTCGTGTAGTACTAACATAATCTCCAAAGTATGATATATATCTATTCCCTTTAAAATATTGCTTTCTTGTATATGGTATTGGTAACCATGTCATTATTTTTGCAAAATTATTATGAATAGATTTTTCATATTCATATGTCAACGGAGAAACAAAGACTACTTTATCTGCTCCTTTAAATAATTGTCGTTCTAATCTTTTAAGTATACACTCTGGTAAAATAGTTGTATTACTTATATTGTTAGATAATGGATCTCCCCAATATTGAATCCATTTTTTATACTTCAATCCTTGTTTAATAAAATTCCTAGCCGCTACATGAGAAGACCAAGGATTTGAAGATGATATGATAATGTCATACTCTTTATTATCAAGCAATTTCACATCTATTGCTTTTGCTATTCCCATCGTATAATCAAATGGATACAATTTATGATATACTTTTCTTAGACATGATTCTATCCATAACTTTATTTTAGACGGTTTTGACTTTTGACTAGTAACGTAATCATATAACTTATTATCTCCAGCATAATAAATAGCACTTATTCCATTATCATCTATATCAATAGTTTCTTGTAATTTATTAGTTTTAGTTGTAACTATATCTACTCTATGACCACAATCAACAAGACCACGAACTAAAGCTCTATTTCTCATCATTCCAGAATTGTTACTATAATACGAGTAGAGCGTAATAAATAAGATTTTCATATTTTCTTCCATACCTATACTATTTAAATGTTAACTCTTTTGCAATGCTACATTAAACTCTTTATATAAAACATCACCTATGTTTTCCCATGAAAAATTTTCGGTTATATAACTATTTAATTTTTTTCCCATGTCTCTTAATTTTTCATCTGACAGTTCATTAATATGCCTAATCATTTTCAATATAGCAGCCTCATCATTATCACAAAGAAATCCATTTTCGCCATGAACAAAGTATTCTTTCATGCTTCCTGTATCCGTACATAAAATAACTTTATTAAATTCAGCTGCTGTAAAAACTACACCACTCATGCTTGCATGTCTATATGTAATAAATACTGCATTACTTTTCTCAATTAGGTAATTCAAAGTATTATTATCAACATATTCATTTATTAATAACAAATTTTTAGTATTCTTTATCTCATTCATGTTTTTCCAAATTTCGTTATAATCTGATACCACCTTACCAGCAATAACTAATAACGCATTATTTATTTTTGCTTCTCGCCATACATGAATAAGTCTATCAACACCTTTATTGTAAAAAATACTCCCAAAAAATATATAAATTCTTTCATAATTTTTAACAGATTCTATAATTTCCGGTTTTATTTTCTCTAAATCATACGATGTCTTTTTATTAATATAGGTCCCATGTCTCTGAATAATAATTTTTTCAGAAGATATATGTGGAAAAATTAATTGAAACTCTTCTTTTATGGCATTACCATGTAAAATTATATAATCTACACAACTATATATTTTTTTTAAATCTTTAATTTTCCGTTCGCCATGTTCATGTGGAATAACATTGTGAGCCTTATAAAATACTTTTGCATATTTCTTCAATATTTTAATAAACAAAATATCTAATTTATAAGATAATAACCATTCTATCTCAATTACATCATAGTTACTTTTTTTAACTATACTAATGATTTTTCTATACGCTTCTATATACTCCAAGCCTCGAATTATTGTCCTTTTTAAACCAGACTCCATAAGTTCAGATTCTTTAAAAAATAATCTATTTATTTCATATTCAGCATTTGTTGTTGATTCATAATAGTAATTGGTTGCTAATGTAAGTTGGCATTTTTTTGCTAAACCTGAAGATATTCCATTCGTATAGTGAGATGTTGACTTTACTCCCCATGGATCAATAATTAAAACTTTCATTTTTAAATGGATTCCTTTTCACTATCAACACTTTAACAACTAACATAATATTTTTCATTTAGTAGTTAAATATGATAAACCTCTGGCAAATTAATAATATTGTGACAATCCAAAACAACTTTATGATTAAGCTTCGATATATTATCCTTAATCTCATCATGTTTAACCATAACTACAACAATATCTACAGCATTAAAAAATTCATCCAAATCATGATACTGATTTGCTACAACATCTTTAACAATATATGGATCATATACTTTCAATCCTGTTGCAAGATGACGCTCCTGACTTTCTAATAACTGCAATGTAGGTGATTCTCTCATATCATCAACATTCTCTTTATATGTAAGCCCATAAAGTCCAACACGACCAATATCTGTAAGCCCTTTTTCTTTCATAATTTCATAGATACGGTTAAGAACAAAATCTGGCATACTATCATTAATCTTCATGGATTCATTAATAACATTAGTCAATGATGGATAATCTCCTACCAAAAACCATGGGTCCACTGAAATACAGTGTCCACCAACACCAGGTCCTGGCTGAAGAATATTTACCCTTGGATGCATGTTACAAATCTTAATAATTTCATAAACATCCATCTCATCCTGACGGCAGATTTTTGCCAATTCATTTGCAAAAGCAATATTAACTGCTCTGAATGTATTTTCTACAACCTTTGTCATCTCTGCTGTTTTTATATCAGTTACTACAATGTCGCCTTGACAAAATGATGCATATATATTTTTAATTTTTTCACCGATTTCTCTCTTATCTGCTCCAATCGTACGATTATTATGTAACAATTCATAAACCATATTTCCTGGAATAATGCGCTCTGGAGCGTGAACAAGTTCAATATCTTCACCAATTACAAATCCAGCTTCTACTATTGCAGGTCTAACAAATCTATCTATTGTTCCTGGAGATACTGTAGATTCAATTACAACAGTTGCTCCTTTAGGTGCAATTTCTAAAACACTTTTAACTGCAGATATAATGTAGCAAGCATCTACCTTTTTCGTAAATTCATCATATGGTGTTGGCACTGAAACAATATATGTATCTGTTATCTGATATTCTGTACTAAACTTGATGCCAGCCTTTACCGCTTCTTCAAAAAGCTCGTCCAATCCATCTTCTTTAAAAGTTGTATGTCCTGCATTAAGTATTGCTACCAAATCCTTGTTATAATCTGTTCCAACAACTTCTACTCCATGAGATGCCAACATCAGTGCAGTTGGTAATCCGATATATCCTAAACCAATTACGTTAATCATTTTGATATTCTCCTTTTATCTTTTTTAGTGAATCTAAATATTTATTTGCTAATATTGGTATGTCAAATTCTTCAGCTGCCAATCTAGCATTCTTGCACATATTTACATATTCTTCCCGATTTAACTTTAAAATCTTTTCAATACTATACGCGATATTCTCTGCTGTACATTTTTCTGCGGAAACTCCACAACTATATCTTTCCAAGATGTCATATCCCATTCTAACGGTCGATACCACAGGTTTTCCGCTTGCCAAATATTCGAATAATTTATTTGAACTGTTTCCTCTAGTCCAGTTATAGGCACTTCCCGAATAATTTAATATATTCACATCCGACTTACTCAAAATATATGGAATATATTTATTTTCAACATATCCTTTAAGCTTTACATTCGTGATATTTTCATTTTTTATTCTTAGCTTCATTTCATCAAGGCAACTACCCATTCCGAATATCAATATTTCCACTTGATCGCCTAAAATTTTTCCTACATCCAGCAAAATATCTACTTGATTAACAGGTCTGATTGTGCCACAATAAACTATTTTAAACTTTTGATTCTCAAAATCCTTATCCCTAAAAGTAAATTGTTCGCGTCTTTTATCAAACAATGAAATATCCACGCCATTATTAATATAATAGCATTTGCTCATTTTTATCCTGCCACCATTTCCTGTATCCCATTTATGATCCGAGATATATGTATGGTCACCTTCTTTTAAGAAAACCAATGCATCTGCTTTTTCATAAAGATAACGTTCTCCTCTTAATAATGCGGTTCCTAATAATGAATTCTCTACAACTCTACCTCCATAAAAAAACACCTCTGGCCACAAATCACGAATCTCACAAACACAAGGAATTTTTAATCTTTTTCCTATTTGAATTCCAACATATAACACAAACGGATGCGGACTAGAAGCAATAATAACATCTGGTTTATTTCCTTTTTTTATAAATTCCTTATAAATACTTAAAAGCTCAAATGAAAACTGAAACATATTCATAACACGTTTCATTCCTGAATTTGAATATCCGCATGTTCGTACGAAAATAGTCTTTATTCCTCCATATTCTCGTTCAATATACTTATCATTATTATTAATCAAGTTCTTCTCTTCATAGTGCAAATACGAAGCAGTAAAAACCATTACATTATTTTCATTTTTTTGAAAATATTCTCCAAACTCAAATGGCCTATGCAAACCAGCCATCTCATATGGAGTTGCATAATGATGGAAATACCATATATTCATTCTTTTCCTATTCCTTTCCAATAACTACAACTACCGTTCGAAACATTGTTGTAATTCCATCTAAAAACGAAAATTTTCGCAAGCTCTCCAAATTATACTTCATCTTCCCAGGCAATACCTGTTCGACATACACCCTATCCACGTCTTCTGCTCCTTCAAGAAGCTCCGCCTCATCCTTATAACAGATACTGGCTTCCGATGTAATCCCTGCCGGCAATAGCAGTGTTGCTTTCATTTCTTTACTGTATTTGTTTACGTATTTCGGTACTTCTGGTCTTGTGCCTACAAAAGACATATTTCCCTGTAAAACATCTATGAGCTGTGGAAGCTCGTCGATACGATACTTACGCAGAAATGCACCGACTTTTGTGATCCGTGCATCTGCTCCTACAGTTACAAGTGAACCGATTCTGTCTGCTCCGCTAACCATAGTACGGAATTTATGTATCCGAAATTCTTTTCCGTACTGTGTGATTCGCACCTGACGGTAGAACACACCACCCGGGGAATCAAGGGTAACCGCCAGTGCCACAATAAGCAGAACCGGCGAAATGATGATTAAAAGAATAAGTGCCACGACGATGTCAAATATTCTTTTTATCCAAAGGCTTGCTTTTTTGCTGGAAAGGATATCGTAATATTCCTTTACCTCATCCGTACGCATATCCTCCGGAAGTTCTTCCCATTTTCTTAACATAGATATCCCCTTACAATTTCCTTAAAGTTCTCTGTCACATACATCACATCCTCATCGGAGAGGTTCGTATGAAGTGGCAGTGAAACCAGATTTTCAAAATATGCATATGCATTTGGATAATCCTTGATGTCAAATCCAAGGTTCTTATATGCTGTCATCATTGGAAGCGGCTTGTAATGCACATTGCATGCAATACCTCGTTCTGCCATTTTGATGATAATCTCACTTCTCTGTTCCAATGTGATGCCCGGAATGCGTGTCAGATACAGGTGTCCGGAACTTTCATGGTTTTCTCCGTAATGGTTCAAATGCTGTACTCCGATTTCATCACATGCCGCATCAAACTCTGCAATGATTTCTTTGCGTCGTTCCAGCATGGTCGGATATCTCTCCAACTGTTTCAAACCGATGGCTGCCATGATGTCTGTCATGTTGCATTTGTACCAAGGACCTACGATGTCATATTCCCATGCGCCGAGCTGTGTCTTGGCAAGGGCGTCTTTGGACTGTCCGTGAAGACTGTAGAGCTGGTACTGTTTGTAAATCATTTCATCATCAATACCATTTATGGTTTTCCATGTGGATGCACCGCCTTCTGCAGTGGTAAAGTTTTTTACAGCATGGAAAGAAAATGATGTAAAATCCGCAATTTCACCTGTCATTTTTCCGTCCCGTGATGCACCCAAGGCATGTGCACAGTCGGAAAGCACTGCAATTCTTCCCATTGCTTTCTGTATTTCACTGGATGGCTGGAATAATTGTTTTTTATTTTCCACAGCCTGATAGATTCTGTCATAGTCACACACGATACCGCCCAAATCCACAGCAATGATGGCTTTGGTCTTTTCGGTAATGGCTGTTTCCATGGCATCATAGTCCATTTCCACGGAATCTTTCTGCGAATCCACCATGACTACGGTCGCACCTGTATGCAGAACGGCTGATGCCGTAGCGGTATATGTATAGGCTGGTACGATAACCTCGTCCCCTTCGCCGATTCCAAGCACACGGAGATTCAGTTTCTCCGCCGCTGTTGCGGAATTCAGACAAACCACTTTATCTGTGTGACAGTATTCTGCCAGATTTTTTTCCAACTGTTTTGTTCTGGGTCCGGTTGTAATCCAGCCGGAACGGAGCGCTTCTGCTACTTCCTGTATTTCCAATTCACTAATATCCGGCGGACTAAACAATATGTTTCTTTTTTCCATAACTTCCATCCTCTGTTCTTGTCTGATGTGTTTCTTTATCCGGTGCAGTCTTTTACTTCATACACCACGTTCATCCAATATGCTGTTTTCCGACAAACAGCTTCTATTTTCTATCTCCACACCATCTCAATGGCGTTCAATCTCTCTATCTGTCTCTCGCTCAGCGGTGCCGCCCCTGCTTTTTTCCCGAGAAAAATATTTCGTTGGTTTGTTATCCACACACCCAAACCAATTCCTGTCGGAGTTTTGTAGTTGTGCGGTACTTTCAAATTGCCATGGGAGGCAAAGTATTCCTCCGCAGCTTTATAATTCTGTTCCCAGTTTTTGCTGTGTTTATCCCAAACCATGCCCATCTGCTCCAACTCGGAAATCTGTTCTTCGGATAACTCCCCGCGTTTGTATTTACTGCGAAGATTGCTGATCCATTTCCCCAATGGATAGTCATCTTCCGTGACATATTTTGCATTCACATCTGCATTGCCAAATGCGGAAATATAAGACTTCAATGCCTCACAGCCACGATTCCAGTTGCGGATGGAACCACATTCCCACTCCATACCAAGAGCATCCAAACGTTCGATTTGTTCCGTGGATAGATTTCCTACCACCTTTCCTGCACGGACTCTTCGCTGCGTCTGCAGCCACATGCCAAGATTCAAGCCATTGGATGCGGTATAGGATTTTGGCACACGCAGATGTCCTTTTTCCCGGTAAAATTCCATGGCTGCGATATAATAAAATTCCCAGCTTGCGGAAAGATTTCGGGTGAGCTGCGTGAACAGCTCCCTGCAATCCCTGATTTCATCAATGATACGGAACTGCTCACGAAAATGTTCACGTTCGTTTTCCGTACAGGACATATGCATAAATGCGTCTTCCACTTCGTTTTTCAGTGAATCGATGGTATACAAGCTGTCAAAATTGTTTACAATATCAAAAATAAGCGGGTTCGTTTTCTTGCCGGCTGCAAGACTACGCCCAATCTGCTGCAGGTAGATGATTGGCGATACGGTAGGACGAAGCAGGATTACTCCGTCAATATCCTCTACATGTACGCCTTCATTTAACATGTCGATGCAAAAAAGCAACCGCAGATGCCGACTTTCGTCTTCTTTGAACTGTGCGAATGCTGTACTGGTCTGTGGATTGTCATAATATACGGCATATATATGCGGTTCTCTGTCCACCAGATGAAACCACTCCTGCACATGGGATACCATTTCCTGCATATGTTCCTTGCTGGAACAAAAGACGATATATTTGCCGCCAGCCGGTTTCATATGCCGGGCAAATATCCGGTCCAGCCCCTCTGCCTGCTCGAGTGCACGCCGAAGCTGTTCCAAAATGGCTTCGTTTTCTTTCTGCACGACAGGATTCCTCGCTTTTTCAATTCGCACCTGCAATTTTTTTAATTCCTCCTGATAGGAATACATGGAAATTACATAGGTCGGTGCAGGCAGAATCTGCTTTGCAATGGCTTCGCCGAGTGTCATTTCCGATGCTATGAGTCCGTCAAAAAGCTCTGCCGCCATGTCACGCTGTCCGTCAAGGTAACGGATGTTTGTGGCAGAAAGCCCAAGGATGCGGGCTTTTGGATATGCCGACAGCAATTTTTCCACGCTCTTTCCCCATTCTGCGGCTCCGCAGCGGTGGAATTCGTCCAGCACGATGTAGTCTGGATGCAGGTTTCCGATTTCATCCTCGTTCATCATGAGTTTGGAATACGTGAGAAAGCGGATGTTCTGCAACTCTGTTTCCGACACACTTTCGGTACGTTTCAGATTCTCCACCTGTGTCTGGAAGATGTATTCGCTCGGTGCCAGCCACAGGATGCTTTTGTCCGGATGCTCCACCGCAAGCTGAAACGCTATAAATGATTTTCCGGTTCCTGTCGGATGGATGACTGCGGCCTTGCCCTCCTCTTCCATGAGGCGCACGGCTGCTTCATATGCGTACTGGTTATGTGGAAATAAATGCAGGCTCATATACACACCACCTTGTTGTTGCTATGCCAATAAAAATTTCGTAACGATTCCATACAACACAAAACACCTGCTGCTTTGTGCGTAAGAACATAATCTAGGATTTGCCTTTTTTATTATCCCTATATTATTTAAAAGATTAATATATTTTCCACTTTTGGAAAATATTGGAATTTCGTAGATTACTACAATCTACGAAAAAGGTATCCGGAAGCCTTGTATTTTGGGGATTTTTAAAAAGTTTTGACCCCTTATTTGACCATTTATTCGTTAAAAATGAAAAGTGGTCAGAATTACTTTCCTCGAACAAATACGCTTGTTCCAGAAAAAGATTCTGACCACTTTGTTGACCACTTATTTTTTCATTTGAGCTTATTTTACGAAAAATCCTTTAAAATTCTTGGTAAAACAGCACAAAAACAAATATTCATTTTTGTCTAAATCTATCATTTTTGTAAGTTGACATCTGATACTCAAATGCATATAATAATGAAGATAGTTAATTTTAGGGTAATTTTGTCGAAAAATCCTTTCATAGATTGTAGTAATCTACGAAAAATTTTGCCCAAAAATGCGAAAATAATCGAAAAATGTATATTCATTATATTTCCCCGAGCAAAAAGAAAGCATCTGCCATTTCCGACAGACGCCTTATAACTTATCCTTTTTCAACTGCTATTTTATGTATTGCTTCCACAATTGCTACTACTTCTAATACTCGTTCCTCAACAAACTCTTTAATTATGTCTGTTTGTTCTGCTGATGCATGATCTCGATCTAATTGATGAGCAATTGCATTTCTTCGTTTAAACAACTCATGAATCACCCCATCCCCATATTTCTGAGATTCATTAATTGTATCTTTTTTAAAAGCTTCATGCATTACATTCCCGTATCCGATACCAAGCAAATTCAATTGCTTACGCATACTTTCTAGTGATAAAAACACATCTCTGCTAAATCGTTCATTCAAATATTCAAAAAACCATTCTTTCGATTCAGCTGCCGCTATTCCTTCTTCCACTTTTAACATTGGAATCTGTAAAGCTTGATATTGTTGGCTCTTCTCCCATTCTCCTTTGAACATTTTATATAAACAGTATTTGCTCATTTCGTGGAGATAAAAGTCTAAAATACCTTCCAAAAATACAATCTGAGATCGCCATATATTTTTGCAATCCTCTTCTTTTCCATCCTGCTTCAATAAATCAGCAACCTCATATTGATTCTTGATTCTATCCAAACTTTGATCAAAATGACCTTTTATATCCGCAAGTTCGAATTGAATAGGTGGTGCAACTCTATGTGGGTCTCGGCTAGCTTCTACACGTTCATTTAAGTCTAAATTTCGTTCTGCCATACCTGCACCTCACTACATCCCTGAAACAATCTTTGCAAAATCGATATTTAACATAGGTATCGCGCCATATCGTCCAGAAATATAGCCTTTGCCAAAATTATCATCTTTTCGAATATTTCTAATTTCTGCCAAGGAATATAATTCTGTAGAACGGTCTTCTTTTTTCAATTCTGTAAACCAAATCTGATCTCTTCTGAATAAATCCAAATTTAAAAGACCTGTTTCATGCGTCGTAAAGAATATCTGTGGAAAATTATCAGACTTCCAATCCATAAATAATCGAATCAATCCAAAAAGGAGAGCCTCATGCAATCCTGCTTCCAGTTCATCACACAGAAGCACTTTTCCATTAACTATAATATCTAATAATGGACATAACAAACCAAATAACTTTTTAACGCCCGTAGATTCCTCTTGCATCAAATCGGTTTCAAATCCATCATATATTACTTTGGCGGTAATTGAATCAACACTTCCCTGCAAAATTATGTTTTTAAATTCTGCTGATAAAAACGGTTGCAGCTTATCTGCTTCCATTTTTTGTTGATCAATTGTCACCTCTATATCCCTCAAACCTAGTCCTAAATTCTGCATAAAGGTTATAACAGCTTGTTTTACTTTATCGTTTGTGTTCATCTGATATAAGGAATATTGCATCCAATTATCTTGATTATTCGAACTATATATAACCAGTTCATCACTAAAAAATTTGTACGCATGTTCTATCTCAATTACAGAACTAAAATTTGCAGCACATGAAAGCAACAATCTATTAGGCTTCAATACATCTTTACATGTAGATAATTTGCCCCTAAATTTGCTTCCTGTCGTAAATTTTTCACCTTTTCTTTCAAATATTTTTGCCTGACGGCCATTTGGAAAAAAATACAAATATTCTTCGGTAACAAGCATGTTTTTCAAAGAAAAGCCAAATACATATCGTGTATTTTTAGTCACAAACTGAATTCGATATACACTTTCTTTTTCAAAACCATCTAATTTATGAGGTACCTGTCGTATTCCTTGCCCTGGCTGATGATTAATACTATTCATAACCAACATTTTGACAAAACTAATGGCATCGATAAAATTGCTCTTTCCAGATCCATTTGCTCCATAAATCACAGCTGATTTCAGAACTCTGTACCCTTCGAATTCTTTTGTTTTCTCCTCGTATGTGGTGTCACTGCCGGCCAAGGCTGAAAATAATATTTCTTCTCTAATAGATTTATGATTTGTACAAGAAAATTCAAGCAGCATATTCTTTTTCCCCTTTTCATAATTATATAGGCGGTGATTAAAAATTAGCACCTGCACCACGTACGGTCATAAAGTGACATCTTCCTATTCGTGCGTGTGTGCATCCCTCGGAGAGTTCTATATATTCGGCATAATTTTTATCTCCGAATATATAGATATCCTTTTTCACAATTATCGTATCACACATATTGCATTTTATCAATAATATTTGTCCTATTTTCTACAAATCCAGTATTTAAATTGCATTTTTGTGTCATTTAAAAATTCCGTTCATTATATAGTATCCAACATATTTGAAGCATATACCTGAACATAAATTTATTGCCCACTTATCTGCCCATAAACCGAAGAAAGCGAGTTCAAATGTGCACGCTTGGTATCCACCGATGGATGCACGTATCGGTTCAGTGTTATTTTTACATCCGAATGTCCGAGTACCTCGCTTACACTTTTGATATCTGCCCCGCTTTGGATACAGTTTGTGGCAAATGTATGCCGTAAAGTATGAAAATTTGTTTTTCGAATTTCTGCTTCTTGCAGATATTTATTGAATTTGTATTGCAGGGTTCTTGGTTCCATTGGAGAATCCCCATTCAAAACATAGGTGTCAGAACACTGAAATTTTTTCAATAGTGTATATAATTGATTCGATAATGGAATTTCTCTTTTGGAATGAAAAGATTTTGGTGGGCTTTCTATCAATATGCTTTTTCTTTCGCCATCATTGATTGTGAGCCGCTGAACAGTTTGATTTACATGTAATAGTTTTAATTTCATATCAATATCCCGCCATTTCAACGCACATACCTCTCCTAAACGGATTCCCGTTGACAGGCAGATATAAACTCCAACCTTATAGATGTCCGTATCTTCGCACAAATAGTTTAACAATTTGGACTGCTCTGATAAATCCAATGTATCAATTTTGTGATTTTTGCTCCGAGCAGAGTTTCTTTGAAATCTTCGTTCCTCAATATGATAATTTTCTACCGCATACGCATATACATTGTTTAATACCGTATAGATGCTTCTATTGACGCTTGTAGAAAAATCCACATCAATATGCTCTCGCAAATATTCATTTGTCAACGTTAAAATATTTAGCTTACCAAATGTCGGCTGAATATACATCTCATACACATTTTTGTATTTGATATACGAAGCAACTTTGTAAGTGTCTGATGCAAATCCCAGCCACTCGATTGCCATTTTGTGTACTGTCAGCTCTTTTACACGAATGGAATACTGCATCAGATATCGTTCCTCTGCAATTACTTCATTTCGTTTTTCGATTACTTTTGCTTTTACATCACGATATGACTTTGCATAAACAGATTTCGTCTTTCGTACTCCATTCTCCATAATCTGATACCGGCCTTCCCATCGACCATCCTTGCGTCTCCTTATATTTTCGCCTTTTCTTGCCATATTTTTTGACCCCTTTCTTGACCATTATTAACCTGATTTGGCATAATTTATTCAGTTTTCGTGCTAAAAACTATATGGGCGGTGATTGAAAGTTACCGCCTGCACCACGCACGGTCACGAAGTGACATCTTCCTATTCGTGCGTGTGTGCATCCCTCGGAGAGTTCTAATATATAGAACTATGTACAAAATTTTACACAAAAATTTGTTCTTTTAGAAAGTTGACATCTGTTGCAAGAACATATATTTTATAAAATCAAAACAGCTCCTATGGGATAAATTCTTACCCCTAGGAGCTGTTTTTTACACATTATCTCTGTCTTCGTTTTATACTTTTAATCGGAATGTTTGCACAAATTGTAGGTGCTTTTCCATTTTCATCTGTTTCGGTTTCTGTTAACTGAATATCTAAATTCTGTGCATCTATATCAAGGTGTTTCGAAATTACTTCAATAATGTCATTTTTGATTAATTCCATTACTTCCGGTGAGCACAAGCCATCTGATACCAATAAAAATTTCAGACGATCTTTTGCCACTTCACTCGAACCTTTTTTACGGAAAAAGTCCATTATTTTCATCGTATTTCCTCCTGTTTATTTTTTAAACAATTCTAATAATGTAGCAATTACTCCTTTTTTTACTTCTAAATTCATGAAAGGAACGTTTTCTCCAAGAATACGTCTACAAATATTTTCATATGTTTTACCTGCTAAACAGTCTTTGCCAACAAGTGGTTCACCCTGATTTGTTGCAATAACAATATTTTCATCATCCGGAACAACACCAAGAAGGTTGATGGAAAGGATGTCACATACATCTTCTACATTTAACATATCTCCGCGTTTTACCATGTCTACACGGATTCTGTTGATGATCAAATCAATGCTCTTCATTTCGTGTGCTTCTAATAAGCCAACGATTCTGTCTGCATCACGGATGGCAGATACTTCAGGTGTTGTAACTACCAATGCACGTTCTGCACCTGCGATTGCATTACGGAATCCCTGCTCGATACCTGCCGGGCAGTCCAAAAGAATATAATCAAAGTCTTTTCTGAGTTCTTCTACTAATTCTTTCATCTGTTCTGCTGTTACAGCATCTTTATCCCTTGTCTGTGCAGATGGAAGTAAGAATAATTCAGGATATTTTTTATGTTTAATCAATGCCTGGCTTAATTTGCATTTGCCTTCCACTACATCGATTAAATTGTATACAATGCGGTTTTCCAAACCTAATACTACGTCTAAGTTTCTAAGTCCGATATCTGTATCTATCATAACAACTTTTTTATTTAACATTGCTAAGCCTGTACCTACGTTTGCAGTTGTTGTTGTTTTTCCTACGCCACCTTTACCTGATGTAATTACGATTACTTCACTCATTTTGTTTTCCTCCTAAATCATTCTATAAGCTATCCAGACAGCCTTTCGTCATGGGTTCGATATATATATTTTCTTCTTTTACTGTTGCAATTGTTGGATGATATCCCTGCACCGATTTTTTCACTCTTCTGCCAAATTTCTTTTTCTCAACTTCTTTGTCAGGGCTCTTTGCATAATAATGTCCAATCTGCAATTGAATTGGCTGCATGTCGAGTGCAAAAATAAAACAATTATTGTTTCCTGTAACGCCTGCAGAAGCCTTCCCTTTTAATGCTCCTAAAACTACAACATTTCCTTCGGATATGATTTTAGCACCAGGATTTACATCTCCTATCAATGTTACGCTAGATGCACATTCTAAAACCTGACCGGAACGCAATGTCCCAACATAAAAATCAGAAACTATAGAACCTGCCGGCATATACTGCATATAGGCTTCCGGAAGATTCTGTATTTTTTGCACTTCTGCTTCTACGGGCTGTTCCATTGCAGCTTCTACCTGCTGTTTCATTAATTCTTCTAACGCTGTTCCATTTTCAATAATACTTACAATCTCAATTGAAGTTTTTTCCGAAATTGTATCAATAATTGCCATCACTTCTTCTTCTGAGAGTTCTCTTCCTTTGAAAGCGATTGCAAGTTTTGCATCTTTAAAAAAGCTACTGGATGCTTCAAATTTGTCTGCAACAGATACCAACAATTCTTCAAATGAAATCGTACTATCAAGAATCAATTCTATTCCATATCTATTATGCTTTATTACAACATGCTGAGACATATACACTCCCCTCCAACCATTTATTTATGTTTGTATCCTGTATAAAATAACATTGCCATGCAAAACAGCATCGCCCATGCCCAAAATTTGTGTTGTTTCATTCTAAAAATTCCCTTTTTTTACATTCTCTCCGGTGCTTCAAATCCAAGCATATCAATACATGTTTCAAGCACATTCTTTGTTAAACAAAGTAAACCGATATATGCTTTCTGTGCTGCTTCGTTTTCTTCTGAAAGAATCTTTGTACCGTGATAAAATCCGTTGAATGCGTTTGCTAATTCATAAATATATGCACAGAGTTTGTGAGGTGCACTTTCTTCGTATGCATTCTCCACGACTGCGTTGAAGCGAGAAAGAACTAACATAAGTGCCTTTTCGTATTCATTATGAGCTGCTTCCATAACACCGAGACAGTCTGCTGCGGATTTGCCCATTGCTTCGTATTTTCCAAGGATGGATTTGATACGAACAATAGTATAAAGAATATACGGACCTGTGTTCCCTTCGAAAGATGTGAATCTTTCGATGTCAAAGATATAGTCCTTGCTTGCCTGGTTGGAAAGGTCACCGTATTTGATAGCTGCTAATGCAATTTTTCTAGCTGTATCCTGTGCTTCTTCCATGGAAATGTCAAGATTTTCTTTGGTTTTCTGGTTTTCCAAAATCTTCTTCAACATTTCTTCGTAAATTTCTTCTAATAAGTATTCGAGACGCATAACACCGCCATCACGTGTTTTGAATGGCTTGCCGTCTTTGCCGTTCATCGTACCGAAACCGATATGTGTAAGTTCTGTTTCCGGTTTTACAATGCCTGTTTTCTTTGCGCAACGGAATACCTGTTTGAAGTGAAGTTCCTGACGTTTGTCTGTGATATAAATGATAGATTCCGGATTATAATCTTCCATACGCATCACAAGTGTTGCAAGATCTGTGGTACTGTAAAGGGATGCACCGTCTGATTTCAAGATGATACATGGAGGAATTTCCTTTGTATCTGTTTCTTCTGCTACATCTACAACCAATGCACCTTCACTTTCATATGCAAATCCACCGTCTTTTAATTTTGCTACCATATCTGGAATGTATGGCTGTGCGTCGGATTCACCTTTCCAAAGTTCAAAGTCTACATTTAATTTCTCGTAATTCTTCTTTAAGTCTGTTACAGACACATTGAGGATATGTGCAAGCAATGCACGGTATCCTGCTCTGCCCTGCTGCAATTCGTTTGTTGCGGCAAGTGCTGCTTCTTTATAAGCTTCGTCTTCTTTTGATTTTGCACTTGCAGTTGGGTAGATTTCTTCTAATTCTGCAATGGTAAATGGTGCTTCTTTTGGATATTCTCCTGTGTAGTTTTCATCAAAATAAACGAGTTCCGGTTTTCTTAATTTCAGTTCTGTGATGATAAGTCCCATCTGAAGACCCCAGTCACCAAGATGTACGTCACCAATCATTTCATGTCCTACGAATTTACCAATACGTTTTACACTTTCACCGATGATGGCAGAACGAAGATGTCCTACATGAAGCGGTTTTGCTACGTTTGGTCCGCCGTAGTCAATCATAATGGTCTGTGGATTTTCTACTTTGGAGCATCCAAAACGACCTTCGTCGTTCTGCATCTCATTCATATAATTTGAAAGATACACTTCGTCAATTTTCAAGTTCAAAAATCCCGGTTTTACAGATTCAACCATTGAGAACATTTCGTTTCCGGATAACATTTCAGCAATTTTATCAGAAATCATAAATGGTGCACATTTATATTCTTTGGCTGCTGCCATGGCGCCATTACACTGATATTCACAAAGGTCTGGTCTGTTTGATAAAGTAACCCTGCCATATTTCTCATCATAGCCACATTCTACGAACGCTTTGGTTACTTCTTCTGAAATTAAATCAAGTAATTTTTTCATAACAGCCTCCTAATTCTAATTTTCATCAATCCTTAAAAATTACATTCTTATATGGAAGCAATGCATTTAATAATACACTACCTAACACACCTACGGAAATGATTTCCCCCATGCCAACGGTAAGGGCAAAATACGGAATACTCCACTCTACATCGTGAAACATCCATGTGATACCATATCCGTACCGCAATACAAATGGTACAATCACCACATTCGCAATTATCGGTGGAAACAGCATAAGTACTTTATGTTTTCGTAATACATAAGTCCCTATTGCTCCAAGCAAAGTGGCAAGACCTCCGAACAGCACGTCCCAAATCATAGCACCTGTCAGCATATTAGAAATCAGACATCCTACGGCCAGTCCCGGAATCGCCGCGACTGTAAAAAATGGCAGTACGCACAGTGCCTCGGAAAAACGCACCTGAATGGCATAGTTTGCCAGCCCCATGCTATTCGCAAGCATGGTCAGTACCACATAAAGTGCCGCAATGATAGCACCCTGGGTAATCATTGTTACTTTCTTGTTTCTCATATTCATTTATCTCCTTAGTTTTGATTTAGAGCGTAACGCTCAAGTGAGGATGGTTTCGAACTCACCTATTTATTATGAAAATATTCTATAACTCAAAAATTTTAACACACGGATTTTAAAATTGCAACTATCGTGTACAGTTTTTTATGGATAAGCAATACCACGGTGTTACTGTTTACTCAGAACAAAACCTATGATAAACTGTTACAAAGCTAAAAATAACTCACCTTCACACGTTTCCCCATTTTCTTTAGGTACATCGTCAAATCTTCTACCAAAAGCATTTTTAAATTAAAATGCACAGGCAGTTCCGGATTCTGGTGGGCTGGATTAATGGCTTTTCCAATGTACAAATTGATGTCTGTTGCTTCCTCAAATAACATCCGGCTAATCAATGCTGCACCATTTTTTTTGAAATACCACTGCTCAAACAAGGCATTTGCATTTACATAGTCTTTCGCATATTCTACAACACGATTGACGGTTACAACCCCTTCTGTTACCAAGTCCACACTTTCGATTTTCGACATCGGTGGAATATCTGTTTTTTCGGTATTCATCAATGGTTCTACTTTTTTTCCTAAATATTTCGCTGCGATGCCGGAAGTTGTTCCACCACAAATAATGTGCTTTCCTTCTTTTGAAAAGAACAGTGCCATCATACGATTGACATCGTCCGGATTCGATGGTGGTCCAAACAGCATATTTACCGGTATACGTTTTCGCACTCTGACAACACAGGCTGTCGTATCGTCTCCGGGCTTTTCACCATAAAGTTTGTTGCATTCGTCTACCAAAAGCGTTGCCAGATTCTTCGCCGTTAAACCGTTCATCGCCATTACTTCCATAAAAGCGATGATATCCTCGCGCTTCCAATTATAATTCAATGTCTGCTCTACACCCGCATAAGGACATCCATCACTCATGGCGATAAAAATATCGCCTTCTTCTAAACGAATCGATGTTTTGAAAATCTTTTTTCCATCTAAGACCATTTCCGTCATGGTATAATTATAATTTTGTCCTTCTCGCAGCATAATTACATGTGGATTGTCATACTGAATCATTTCCATGGTTTCATTATCTTTCAAATGCATGATGGTAAATGTCGAATATGCTACCCCACGTTCGGAACATACGGGCAGTGTCGCTGCAATCGTAGAAACACATTCATCAATTGGCAGTCCTGCTGCCATCATGGTAGAAATAATTTTGGATGTCAGTGTTGATAAAATACTGGCTTTTACACCGCTTCCCAATCCATCTGCCAACACAATAACCGATGAGTTTTCGTCCTGTTCTACCACTTCCACATGGTCTCCACAAAGTTCTTCGCCATAATGATTGATACTTTTATAGCCGAAATCAATACATAAATTATTCATTTTCAATGGACTCCTTTAACTTAGTAAGAGCAATCTTGGTTTCTGCAGCTGTTTCTCCTAAGAGAGAGGCTATCTCCTGTACAATACGCATCTGCTTTTCTACTACCTTATCTGCAACTTCTATGGTATCACGACTGATGCGTTCTCTCTTTTCCCTGTCATTTTCTTCTTCGGTTACATCACGCATAATACAAATCAACAAATGCGAATCATTATCGTAAACAATGGATTCTTCAACGAATCGTTTATATTCTGCAAGATACACACGCTTCTTTTCAATTGGTTCCGAACTGTATAATACCTCAACAAAATCGACCGGATCCAAAATTCGAACCACGGGTTCACCCAAAATATCGGAACTGAAACGAATGTTCATCATTTTTCTAGCCGCCTCATTAATCTGCTGCACTTCAAGATTTTCATTTAAAACCACGATACCATTGGATGTATTTCTTACAATCGCATCTGAAAAACTCTCTGCTTTTTGTTTTAGGAATGGCAGACACATGGTAATCTGTGCTTTGCCCTGACAAACCGCGATAGCCTTTTCACGGCAGGTATTGTAACCGCAGGTACCACAGTTTAATTCGTCCGATGCTTTGTATTTGCCCATTCGGCGGAGTGCCGCACTGATTTCAGTTTCGGATGGCAATTCTGCTTCCGGCGGCGTAAAAGCAAATTGTTTTTTCAATTCCACTGATTTTGGCTGCAATACCTCAAATTCTTTTTCGCCTGCGTAATTGGAAATCGTAATATAATCTTTAATAATATTCATCTGATGATATTTTTCCATAACAGGACCGCCGATGCAGCTTCCGATACAGGATGACATTTCGATAAAACATTTATGTATACGTCCTGTTTCAATATCGCGCAGAGCACTCATGCATTTGTCTACGCCATTGATTTCCAAATAGGTGTATTCCGGAGATTTCTTTTTCATGGTTCTTAAAACGCCACCTGCAACCGGGAAAAATCTGGCATTACTCTCCGGGGTATCATCCATCTCCTGCTTTAATTCTACATTCTCTTCTTCTAACCAATTCGACAGTTCTTCAAATGTTAATACAGCATCCACAATACCACCGCTGGTTTCTGCTTCGTATTTTTTGGATACACAAGGTCCGATAAATACAGTCTTTGCATCAGGATAGCGTTTTTTCACATCCTGACAATGTGCAATCATAGGCGAAACCACATCCGCAAGGTATTCCACTGCCTTTGGAAAATATCTTTGAATCAGCAAGTTGACGGATGGGCAGCAGGAGGCAATCAAGATATCCCTCTGCTCTTCCTTAATCATACGTTCATATTCATTTTTTACAATGGTTGCACCGATTGCCGTTTCTTCTACATCAAAAAAGCCGAGCTGCTTTAATGCTGTCCGCATCGCAGTAATTCCAACTCCCTCATAATTCGCAATAAAAGATGGTGCAAGGCTGACAATTACAGGAGCATCTCCTTGCAGCAGCACTTTTACTTTTTCCATCTCGCTCACAATTTCTTTGGCGTTTTGTGGACAGACCACAAAACACTGCCCGCACAAAATACAGGCATCTTTCATAATATGTGCCTGATTGCCCGAAAAACGAATCGCCTTTACCGGACAATGACGGATACATTTATAACAATTCTTACAATTTGATTTTTTTAAATTCAAACAAGCCATTTCCTATCAACTCCTATGTATATTTTCAATTTATAATACTTCTCAGCCACATGCACCAAATTCCCTTAGTGCTAAATCATTATCACATTTGTGAATAGTTTAACACGGAAATCTTTGCTTGTGAATCCCTCTTTGCGTATTGATTTTTCGCAAATTTTAGTTATAATGAACTTAGTTAAAAAATTAACTATTGATGAAAGGATAGGTTTAGTTATGTATGCAGATGAAAATGTGATTAGAATTAAACATGATGTTTTGTATGAAGTTGCCAAATTAGCTTTTGAAGACGAATTAGATACTAAAAAAGATGCTATCGCTTTTGAGTTAGTTCCGGGACCAACTTCAAAATTCCGTTGTTGTGTATATAAAGAACGTGAAATCATCCGCCAGCGTGTCCGTCTGGCAGAGGGAAAAGCACCAGGTGCTGTAGATGATGGCAATATCATTCAGGTAGTTAGTTCTGCTTGTGAAGACTGTCCAATTTCCTCTTATACAGTTACCGAAAACTGTCAGAATTGTGCCGGCAAAGCATGTATCCACGCATGTAATTTTGGTGCTATCACACCTGGCAGATATCGTTCTCATATTGATGCTTCGAAATGTAAAGAATGCGGCAAATGTGCTGCTGCATGTCCATACAATGCGATTGCACACTTAAAACGCCCTTGTAAATTTGCCTGTCCGGTAGATGCCATTACAACCGATGAATACGGTCTGTCCGTAATTGACCGTTCTAAGTGTATCAGTTGTGGTAAATGTATACATAGCTGTCCATTCGGTGCAATTGGTTCTAAAACATTTATCGTAGATATTGTAAATGCCTTAAAATCCGGTAAAAAAGTATATGCTCTGGCTGCACCTGCTACCGAAGGCCAGTTTGGTCCACTTATTACCATGGCAAGCTGGAAAAAAGCAATGCTCGAATTAGGCTTTGAAGATTTCTATGATGTCAGCCTCGGTGCCGACATGACAGCAAAATACGAAGCCGAAGAATGGGCAGAAAGCTATAAAGACGGCAAGAAAAAAGTAACTTCCTGCTGCCCTGCCTTTGTAAATATGGTTCGTCTGCACTATCCGCAATTGGCAGATTGTATTTCTACTACCATTTCACCAATGTGTGCGGTTTCCCGTCTGATTAAAGCAAGAGATCCGGAAGCTGTTACCGTATTTATCGGACCTTGTGTAGCAAAGAAATCCGAAGTGGTTGACCAGAAAATCGAAGGCAACGCTGATTATGTTCTTACCTACTCCGAAATCCGTGCAATTATGCGTGCAAAAGGAATTGCCCTTCAACCTGTAGAAGATAAAGAACAGATTGGTTCTGTACATGGCAAACGCTTTGCTTCTTCCGGCGGTGTAACCAAAGCCGTGCTTCAAAGCTTGAAAGAAGCCGATGATGAAATTGATGCAAAAGTATGCGTAGCCAATGGTGCTGCGGAATGTAAGAAAGCACTTCTGCTTCTTAAAGTTGCAAAATTACCAGAAGACTTTATCGAAGGTATGATTTGTGAAGGCGGATGTGTAGGTGGTCCTAGCCGATTTGACGATCCGGTGAAATCGAAAAAGACCAGAGATGCAATGCTCTTAAAAGCAGACGATAGAGGTATCCATGAAAACTTAGAAAACTATGATATGGATTCGTTCTCCATGCATCGTGAGTAATTACACAAATATAATAATTGGGCAGAAGACCGTATATTGTCTTCTGCCCTTTTTATTTGCTCTATATTTATTTATTCTTTTTCACCAATCCCATAATCTGCTTACGGAACAAAATAATATTCAATACAACAAAGAATACCAACGCAATCAGCCATGTTCCTACCGGATTTTCAGGAGCCTGTGCAGCAATCAGCATCAATGGTAAACCAAAGATAATCGCTGGGAAGTTCTGATATACCATATTATCCGAAACCGGTGTTTCAAATTCAGGATCTAATTCACGAAGTAATACGATACCTGTACTTGCTGTACCTGTTAACATACCATACATACCAACTAACTGTTCATCCTGATAATCTTTGAATAAGATTCTGGAAACCATATAGTTATAAGCAAATGTAACAATTGCACCTACAACACCAATAATTAAAAGTACTACCAGATATCCTTCCATTGTACTCACACGAATTGCAGCAATACCTGCTACTACCATGATGTCATAGCAAATATTACGAATACGAACCATTAAGAAATCGTTTAAATAATGCTTCTTTAAAATATTCTTTTCTTCTAATACCTCAATAAATTTCTTCACACCAGTTGCAACCAATACACCGATGAGGAAGTTAAATCCATACATAATGGATTTTAATCCTGGAAATAATTCACCTAATACATAAATAATACCATATGTAATCATATAAGAGCCAAAAATGAATGCAAGCTGAACACCTAAAGTATCCATACTTTCATATAATGGAATCTCATCCTGTTTTGCAGAACGATTGCTTACGGTTTTCATCGTTCTAGCTGCCTGCTTTACAATGTTATTCTTTTTCTTTAAATAAGAAAGATATAGAACACCGCCAAAACTTGCACTTAAGAAACCAAGTGTTGCAACAGCAAGACCGAAACTCTTTCCACCTATAAAGCCATAATCATTTTCATAGATATTACCATAATTCATCGCCTGACCGGTACCCTGACCATAACCAAATGGCAAAATCATACCTGCCGCCGGGAAAATATCTGTTACAAATGCTGCAATTAGAATTGTAATACCCATACCAACAAGTGCCTGAACCAAATAGGTACTAACGGTTGTCACACCAGTATTAAAAATTTCAATCCTTCTCTGCTTTGAACCTTTTTCACCTGAACTTTCAAAAGTAGATGCAATAAAACCTAATGCCAATGCATGATAGGTAATCGTTTCCAAAATCGAAAATCCTTCTCCACCCATGAAAGGAGTATTAAACATACTTTCACCGGCAAATGTCATATATGTGCCAGACACCACCAACAATACAAAACCTGCCAGTACTGAAGTAGGCACCAAAGACTCTCTCAGTGGCTTAATCGATTTCTTAATCAAACTTGCTGCAAGTAACCCAAGTAACAACATGGCGAATACATTCATTCCGCCCCATACGCTAGTATCCCAGAAATTATTCATAAGACCTCCTTAAATTTGCGTAAACTTTCGTTTTTTTCGTTTGTTTCGAGGAAATTATAAACAATCTTACTAAGTTTGTCAACGAAAAAGCGAAAGTGTATGGTTAAATATACACTTTCGCTTTTTTGTCGAATATTCATCACTTATTTCAGCTTTATTTTAGCTATTTTGACATCTTCACCTGTAATTTCTTCTGCACTATATCTCGCTTTTTCATACATTATTTTCAGATTTTGCTCCGATAACTGGTCGCAGCATTCTTTTGCTGTCATATATTCTAACTGCTGTTGTGGTTTTTCACCGATAAGTTCTTTTTTTCGATTCAGCACCTTTTTCTGATATATCTTTCTAATTTTTTCCCTATGATTCAAAAAAAGAAAGACATGCTCTTTTTTATTGGAATGTTTTTCATATCCACAATACTCTCGAATATCTTCATTATCCTTCAAATCCTGTTGTTTCTTCTTTCTCATATATGGAGTCAGATACATTTTAATAAACTCATATATAAGAAGAAACACCAATATACATCCACCCACAAATGCCAAAAACACTACACCTGTGACAATAGTTTTCACCATTTCCTGCATAAACACCGGAAACATTTCTCTATCAACAGCATTTCCTATATCAGAAGCTGCATTCTCTACTTCTTCCATTGGCAATTCTTGCGGTAGATGCATTTCAACTCCAGCAAAAAGATCTATGAGCAACTGTAACAGCCAATCCCAAATTCGATCAGCGATTCTTTTTACCCAATCAATATTTGCAGTAATTACAAGCACAATAAAACTTCCCATTCCAAAAATAATCGTCTGTTTCATACCACTTTGAAACATCTGTCGTTCCGGAATATTTGATGCACTGTTCTCATTTAATGAGAGAAAACGTAAAAATTTATTGATAAAATAATAGAAAAAGCACCCAATCAAATATAAAAGTGCAATTGCAATATAAGAACCTTCCCAGTCATTGGCCTTAATTATTTTCTCTAACAAAAACAACACTTGTAATAGAACCATAAAAAGTGGTGGCGACAAAAGTTTCTGTGGTCTATGGGTTATATAATAATACCCAAATGGAATCAAAAAGGAAAGTATGCACACAGGTATCATTAGAGCATCTATCTGAAACAAATCAAAACCAGTGATAATTGCTGCTATGACCAACAAATGATTTAATAGGATAATCAGCACATCCTGTGCTTTTTCCAACCAATCCTGTTTCATAATACCTCCTATTCTACTCTAAGAAACTGTACTTGCTTTTCTAACTCTGACGGTACACTCGGTTTCTCATAAGCCAGTATCGGATAATACCAGCAATATTCCATCTTTTGCCTCTTTACTTTTTTCATAAGTTCTATGAAATCGTCATATCCATTTGGCGAAATAAAAAACGTGAAAAACTCTTCTGTTTCTTCTAAAATGCTTCGCTCAAACAATTCACAGAAAGATTTTGTTTTCTTGGCTGTATCCACTCTGGCCAAAGCCTTTCCCACCACATCCAGCTGCCGCAAGGTTGAAATGCCAAGAATCTCCACATGTTCATCCGTTAAAATATCTCTGCCATTTGCATAACATGAAATTTTTATTCCCTGTGCGAGAAAAAACCGAGCAATTCCCATTGCAATCTGCATAGCCGCTTCTACTTCTTTTTCCTTTTTCAAAACCCCATCATCTTCCAAATTTAGAAAAATACGAATGGTCTGCATAGCCGTATAATTTTTCTGATTAATTTTCAACGCTCCGGTTCTGGCAGTTGCTTTCCAGTTTACACTCCGAATGTCATCATAGGGGTGATACTCGCGAATTCCACGATATTCAAATGGATCTTCCAGCATATGACGTTTCACGATAATTTCACCATTCAATTTCTGAAGCGAGCGTCTGAAGTCTTCACTGTGAAACATCTTTGGATATACATATAAATAATGCTCCGTAGCCATACTCTTTAGATTTTCATTTATAAAAAACAAATCTGACGCCACTAAATCAATATTTTTTATGTGGTAATAGCCTCTTTTTTTTCCAACAAAACGCAGCGTTCTGGTAATTTTCTCACCGGCTCCTACTTGAAAAACATCATTTCGATAATATTGATCCGTCGTCTTTGAGCCAATCGCATCTAGAAATCCAAGATATCTGGATGTTTGAAATTTTACTTTCAGCATCGTAAGAGGTAGACGTTTTCGGTTTTCTATAATCTCAATAATTTCTCCCTGCTCCCCTTCCGAAATTCCCTTTTGCTGAAAGAATACCGACACATACAGGTTTTTATCCCAAAGTTTTTTATAAACCAGATACTGCAATAAAACTAAAACAGATGCAACAATACCAATACCTAAGATTTTCATACACCAAACTCCTCGGTTGGTACCGTTACAGAAGCAAGGATACTTTCTACAAAAGCTTTACTGCTGCCCGATGTTTCGTATCCCATAACAATTCTGTGAGACAATACCGCTACTGCCAATGCCTTTACATCATCCGGTGTTACAAATTTTCTTCCCTGCAGATAGGCATAGGCTTTTGCACAATGCAGCAATGCCAATGTACCTCGTGGGCTAACTCCCATCTGTACATTTTCTCCATTTCGTGTTGCTGAAACAATCTCTACCATGTATTCCAATACACATGTATGTACAAAGACATCTGCAATCTCCGCTTTCGCCTGTGCCAATTCTTCTAAAGATACCACCGATTGTAATACTGCCAGGGGTTCGTCCTTCATATATCGTTCCAAAATACGGCATTCTTCCTCTTTGGATGGTAATCCCATGGAAAGCATCATCATAAATCGGTCCATCTGTGCTTCCGGTAATGGAAATGTGCCCAATGTCTCTACCGGATTCTGTGTCGCAATTACCATAAATGGCACACCTGCCGGATATGTTTCGCCATCAATCGTAATCTGGCGTTCCTCCATACACTCCAATAAGCCGGACTGGGTTCTTGGTGTCGCACGGTTAATTTCATCCGCCAACAAAATATTAGTAAATGCAGGACCTTTCCGAAGCACAAATTCTCCCTTTTTCTGGTCATAAATGCTCAAACCTGTAATATCCCCCGGTAACAGATCCGGAGTAAACTGAATACGGTGAAAATCCGCATCCAAAGACTTGGCAAGGGATTTCGCAAGCTTGGTCTTGCCTGTTCCCGGTACATCTTCTAGGAGTACATGTCCATCTGCTAACAATGCGGTCAGAAGCAATAGGATTATGTTTTCCTTTCCAATGATGACTTTATTGATATTTCCTGTTACTTTTTCTAACAATTCTTTTCCCGTCATGATAGATTTCTTCTCCTAATTCAATTTCTAAATGACACTATTTAATGTTCTAAAAACAAGAGGCATATGCTAATTTGCATATGTCTTTTATAAATCCCATATTTTATTTTTTAGAATGAAAAAAAGCTGCTATCACATTCAATCCAATTGTTCCACCAGCCAGCACCCCTGCAGCCACAGCAATTATTCCTATTGTATCCTCAATGCCGGCAAAATCCCTTAGCGTTACCCGGTTCCCAATCTCCACGAACTGAAAAACCAGCGAAAGTATACATAAGCTGAAACTTATCACCGAATAACCATAAGACTTCCCTTTCTTTTTACTTCTTATCGCAGCAAAAGCAAAACACCATGCACCGATTCCAAAAACAATACTACAAATATTCAAAATCATATTCATTTTTATAATCCTCCACGCAAAAAGATGCCCGATAGCAAACTACCGAGCATCTAAAGTCTTATCTTATTTTGCCTGTTCAAGAGCAAGTGTTACTGTTGTGATATCACAAACTTCTGTTGGTCCGTAGTACTGGATAGCACCTGGATATACGAAGCATGTGTTTTCAGCCCATTCTTCACGGTGAGCTTCGAAGTATTTGAATGGAGCACCATCAAGTTCTACGAGAGCTTTCTTGATAACTGGTTTGTCTTCGCCATGACGTCTTTCGATGTTCATCATCTTTGTGATTGGCATACCACCTGCAACCCATTCGTTTGCTGGCTGTGAAAGGTTAGAAATCTTTGATAAGTAACCTGTGTAGCCATACTGGATAAGCATAAATGCGTTGTATCCTAATGAGTAGCAGTAATCTGAGTCAAAGTTAGATGGGAATGCACATCTTCCTTCGTATCCTAAGAAGTGAT
>CAYVGA010000005.1:0-38120 GCA_964449855.1 uncultured Lachnobacterium sp. | reverse complement strand
AAAAATCTCAAGATACTGACTTACATCCATTCTACTTTACCCCCACGCGTTTTGTTATACATTCAGCAACCTTATTAAGTGGAACAACCTCGTCTACAACGCCTGATTCCTCAATTGCTTTTGGCATACCATATACGATACACGTTTCCGCATTCTGTGAAATAACATGTATTGGTTTATGATGACCAAGTGATAGAATACCATTCGTTCCATCTGCCCCCATACCAGTTAAAACTACACAAACCACTTCATCATATCCACTCTTGGAAAGAGAATCATATGTAATATTTGCACATGGTCTTAACCCGCCAATTGCCGGCATTGTGTTAAGTTTAATCTTATGGCTGCCATCTGGACATTTTACAACTTCCATATGTTTGCCGCCTGGTGCAACATAAATTTGTCCCTTTTCAAGTTTATCTCCGTCTGCCGCTTCTTTTACCTTAATCTTGCTGACTTCATTTAAACGATCTGCCATGGATTTTGTAAAACCGGCCGGCATATGCTGTACCAAAACCATCGGTGCATCCAAATTTGCTGGAAGATATGGAATAACACTCTGTAAAGCTTTTGGGCCACCGGTAGAACTTGCCAATGCAATCAGCTTATTCTTGCCTGTCGCTTTTAATCGTCTAAAGTTTGCTTTTACGTTTGTTTTTGCAGGACTACTCGTTCCATTCAAAGTTTCATTTGTGGATGAAGTAGTTCTTGAGGAAGTTGCAGATGAACCTGCACGGTTGGAAACTCTGGATGTTCTTGCCAAAAATCTGCTGTTTAATACGGCATTTAAGGTATCTAACAGTTTTTTCTTGAAATCTTCACCCTTTGCTTCGGAGATATTGGTTGGTTTTGTTACGAAGTCAATTGCACCACGCTCTAATGCTAAAATAGTTACCTCTGCATCCTTTGTTGTCAGCGTACTAACCATAATGACATTCGCCTTGATGTTGTCTTCCTGTAACTTCTCTAGTAACTGGAGACCGTCCATACGAGGCATATTAACGTCAAGAACCACACCATCATATGTTGTGTTTTTTAACTTTTCATATGCTTCGAGTCCATCTCTACAGGTATCTTTTGCCTGAAAATTATTATCTGTATTGATTATATCACAGATAACTCTTCTCATGAGTGCAGAGTCATCAACAACCAAAATATTTTTTTTCATTATATCCCATTCTCCTTTTTCCTTAACCTTCTATCCTCTTCAAAAACATAACTAACTATCAAATCACGTTCTTTTATATTCTTATACTCAAACTTTCCACGTACCAGCCAGCGATCTTTTAATGTCTCTACCGGCTCACAGGAAATAACTTCTGTAACCAGGCGAAACTTACGGTCAATCTTTAAACTTGAAAGATGAATCATTGCAAACACTTTTGTATGCACGTCTAATGGTTCCGAAGCCAAAAACTGCATGCCGCCACCACTCAAATTCTTTGTTCGTGCAATTCTCTGCTCCCCTAAATAAGTATCTTTTCTTAATTCTGCAAGAATCTGTTCTGTTGTCTCTAATTCTGCTACCTCATTTGAAATCTTATAATAAGCAAAATCAATAAGACATTCTAATCGAAAATACTCACGTCTTTGGAATTTTTTTAACTTTGTTCTCATTTCCAACAAGAACAACAAAAATCTTCCTCGTTTGTAACGTTCCACTACAACTGCTTCACATGTATACATCCCCTGTTCAGAAAAGAAATACAACTGCAATTCTTCTCCAATCGGAAATACAACCATTTTTCCATCATCTGTTGGAATAGTAATCTCAATTTTGTCATCATTAAATACATCAAAAAGACCACTTTTATACACTTTCTGATTATTTTGATGAAGATGTTTTATTTCAATTCGATCTCCCGCTTTAATCAAATTATTTACCACTATGCTCACCCCTTACTGTCGCTTACCATTCAGCAATTGCGAGAATATCTGTGCAATCCCTCGTCTCACTGGTGCTGTATGGTGCGTTCCTTCTAATAAATTAGTCGCAACTGCCTCAAAAGCTCTGGCAGACTTTGAATTTGTCGCATGAAGGGAGACAATTTTTTGGTGTCGTACTGCTCGCTCTAACTCCACATCCTGTGGAATCATGCCAAGATAATTGATATTCCCTTTTAAAAACTGCTCTACTACTGATTTCAATTTATTATATACCATTTGTCCATCTTCTGGAGAATGTACACGGTTTGCTACAACATGAATTGTTGTATTTTGCTGTGAAAAATTCGGATTACGATGTAATGCTTTCAATACGGAATAAGAATCGGTAAGCGAACTTGGATCCGGTGTTGTTACAAGAATCACTTCCGGACTTGCTAAAACGAACTCCAATACCTGATCCGATACTCCGGCTCCTGTGTCAATAATAATGACATCTGCCAATTCATTCAAATCACCAATATTTTTAACCAAATATTTAATCTGTTCATGTGAAAGATTATTTAATCCAAGCACACCATTTCCACCGGATATAAATCCAATATCCAATGGTCCTGATGTTATAATTTCTTTGATGCTTTTCTCCTGAGACAACAAACTGGATAAATTATGTTTTGGAACTACCCCAAACATAATCTCTACATTTGCTAATCCAAAATCCACATCCAGAATAATAACTCTTTTTCCTTTTTTGCGAAGCTGAACTGCTAAATTTACGGATAAATTTGATTTTCCTACTCCACCTTTACCGCTTGTAACTGTAATTACACGGGCAGGATTTATACTTTTTAAATTCTTCGCTTTAATTACGTTACGAAGCTGCTGTGCCTGATCCATCTTACTTACCTCCCAATAACTGTTTAACAACCTTTTGGGTATCAAACACTTCAAGGTCATCTGGAACATTCTGTCCCGTTGTGACATAGGATAAATCCGCATCAGCATATAATTTTATGTTGAGCAGATTACCATAAGAACTAGTTTCATCCAATTTTGTGAAAATGAGCTTATAATCAGCCATTTCATTATAGATATCAACAATATCCAGCAAATCATTGTACTTTGTAGTTGCGCTTAAAACCAAAAATACTTCTTTATGATATTCCTTATTCACTGTATCCAGTAAACGTTTTGTATCGTTTTTCTGCTGTTCATTTTTATGAGAGAAACCAGCCGTATCAATAAAAATCAAATCATAATCTTTATATTTTTCAATCTCGTCATTAATTTCCGAAATAGAATACACGATAGACATCGGTGCATCCAGAATATTTGCATACACACGAAGCTGTTCCGTTGCCGCAATACGATAGGTGTCTGCTGTTATAAATGCTACGCTGCGTTTATCATCCACTTTATGTTTTGATGCAATCTTGGCAATCGTAGTTGTTTTCCCTACACCCGTTGGTCCGATGAAAAATACAAGATTTGGTCTCTGTTCAGAAACTTCAATTGTCTTTGGCTGTCCAAACTTTAATACCAGTTTTTGATAAATATTTGGCAGAATCAAATCAATATTATTACCCGGACGTAAGAATCGTTCTACTTCATCCATAATCTGATTTACATATTTCTCGTTTACTTCATTTTTCAGAAGAGTATTGTAGACAATACGAACAAAATCCATTTCTTCTGAATTTTGTCTGCTCTCTAATTCATCATACATAGAATTGGATAATTTCTGCTCTAATAATTCCGACAAATTATCCAATCTTTCCTTAAATTCTTTTTCCGATGTATAACTGTATTCCGAAACACTCGTCTCATTTACCGGTGGAAAAAGTTCTCGTCTTGTTTCTTCTTTTCTGACTTCCTCACGTCTGATTTCGTCTCTTCGAATTTCCTCTCGTGCAGGCGTACGCATAGGCTGCGGAATTGCAATTTCTTCATCCGCAGCAAGATTGATATTTTCACGATTCTTTGTCTGTCCTATCACTGCACTTAAAGATGCCGAAAATGCTTCTTTTTCTTCAATGGCCGCAGTTACTTCATATGTAGAAGAAGAAAAGAAACGAAACAAACCTCTTGGTTTTATTTCTTTTACATTCATAATAACTGCGTTCGGTCCAAACTCTGCTCTTGCCTTTTCAATGGCTTCTTCCTGTGTTTTGCCCTGAAATTTATTAATCGTCATTTATATGGTCACCATCCCAACTGATTGTAATTCTACATTCGCATCTACTTCGTTATAAGAAACAACAATCAAATCTTTAAAATAATCCTCTGTAAGCTTTTTAAAATACATACGCACGATTGGTGATGTAATAATAATCGCACTTCTGCCCAAGCTTTCCAACTTTTGTATTTCTACATCTACCGAGTTCATAATTGCTCTTGTCGTTTCCGGATCCAAAGTTAAATATGCACCCTGTTCCGTCTGTTTTACAGAAGACATAATTTCCTGCTCTATTTTCGGATCTAAAGTAACTACACTTGTTACTTCATTAGAAGGAAAATATTTATTCGAAATCGCACGTTTTAATGCCTGACGTACATATTCTGTCAACACATCCGTATCCCTGGTTCCTGTCGCATGATCTGCCAGCGTTTCAAAAATGGTAAGCAAATCTCGAATGGAAATACCTTCGGCAAGTAAATTCTGCAATACCTTTTGTACATCGCCAAGCCCAAGCATTTTTGGGACAAGTTCTTCCACAAGTACAGGGTTGGTCTCCTTGAGATTGTTGACAAGGTTCTGTGTATCCTGTCTGGTAAGGAGCTCTGCGATATGGGTACGAATTACTTCGGTCAAGTGTGTCGCTATAATCGAAGGTGTATCTACAACAGTATAGCCAAAACTTTCTGCTCGCTCCCTCTGGCTTTCTGTAATCCAAATTGCCGGCAAGTGGAACGAAGGCTCAAAAGTAGGAATACCTGTAATTTCTTCTTCTACATATCCGGGATTCATTGCCATATAGTGGTCAAATAAAATTTCCCCTTCTGTCACCTGAATACCTTTAATCTTAATGATATACTGGTTCGGATTCAACTGGATATTGTCACGCAAACGGATAATCGGAACAACCGTACCAAGCTCCAACGCAATCTGACGACGAATCATAACTACTCGGTCAAGAAGGTCGCCACCCTGATTTACGTCAGCAAGTGGAATAATTCCATATCCAAATTCCAATTCGATTGGGTCTACCTGTAACAAGGAGACCACATTTTCCGGTCTTCGAATCTCTTCCGCCTCTGTTTCCGGTGCCGAAACTTCGTTTTCGATTGCCTGTTCTCCAAGGTTCTTTTCCAATGTATGTGCAGCAACCATAAACACCACACCCATACCAATAAACAGCCACCATTGCAATGGTGTAAATACACCAAGGAAAATCATAACTCCGCCAACCATGTAAAGTACGCGTGGAATACCAAAGAGCTGTTTTATAATACCTTCTGTAAATTCAGCATCCTTTGAACCCTTGGTAACCAAAATACCTGTTGAGAGAGAAATTAAAAGAGAAGGAATCTGTGATACCAGACCATCACCAATGGTCAGAATACCAAACTGCATAATCGCATCACTAAATTCCAGCCCTTGGTTCATCACTCCCATTAACGTGCCGCCAACTAAGTTGATAACTGTGATAATAAGACCTGCCGTTGCATCTCCTTTTACGTATTTGGTAGCACCATCCATCGCTCCAAAGAACGCAGATTCTTCCTGAATCTTATTACGACGTTCAATCGCTTCTTTGTCTGTAATTGCGCCTGTATTCAAATCCGCATCAATTGCCATCTGTTTACCCGGCATAGCGTCCAATGTGAATCGTGCAGTTACTTCTGCAATACGTTCGGTACCCTTATTGATAACCATGAACTGAATCAAAATTAAAACAATAAAAATAATCGCACCAATTACGATATCATTGCCACCTACGAACTCTCCGAACGTAGCTACGACATTACCCGGATCACCCGTCTGAAGAATCAGTCGTGTAGAAGATACGTTTAAGGAGATTCGAAAAATGGTCGTAAACAACAAAAGAGTTGGGAAATAAGACATATCCAACACTTCTTTTACAAACAACACATTAAACAAAACAACCAATGCTATACCAATATTTATGGCAAGCATCACGTCTAATAGCAAAGAAGGAATAGGAACAATAAAGAATAAAACTGCCGCCAGCAAATATAAACCAACTCCTAAATCGGCTGTCTTAAACATTTTAAACATCTGTTCTTTCTCCTTTCCTTTTCATTTTAAATAAACTCTATTCTTATGATTGATATACCATTGCCAGAACTTCTGCCACAGCCTGATACAGTTCCGGTGGAATCTCTGCACCAATATCAACATTATGGTACAACATTCGTGCCAATGGTTTATTTTCTACAAGAGGGACGTTGCTTTCCTTGGCAATCTCCTTAATTTTCTGTGCCAAAAAGTCCTCACCTTTTGCAAGTACAACCGGAGCACCACTGACTTCTGCGTCATATTTTAGCGCAACAGCAAAATGTGTCGGGTTCGTAATAACAACGTCTGCTTTTGGTACATCCTGCATCATACGCCTCTGCGAAGCCTCTCTCATTTTCTGTCGGATACGTCCCTTAATCTGCGGATCACCTTCTGCATTTTTGTACTCGTCTTTTACTTCCTGCTTTGTCATCTTCATCTCTTCGCTAAATTTGAAGCGCTGATAGATATAATCGGCAAAACCAACAACTACAAAAACGATACTAATTTCCAATCCTACATCAAGGATAATTCCACCCACCAAAGCCAATGCCTGATTAAGTGTAATTTCATATAAAATAAATAAATTATTCGCCTCTTCTTCCAAATTTGTATATACAATATATACAATAATTCCTATCTTCACAATAGATTTCAAGAGTTCGAATATCGAATCTTTGGAAAAAATACGTTTAAATCCATTAATGGGATTAAACTTTGATAATTTAGGTTCCATTGTTTTTGTCGATACTTTCCAGCCAACTTGATACAAAGTAACCACAAATGTAATAACAAAACCAAACAAAAAAAATGGCCAAACAATCATGAACATTTCTATAATGGCATTATTCAGCATCTCCGTTACCGCTACTGTCGATAGACCAGCCTGATTTACTTTTACAAACTCTGCCATTCTTCCCAAAGTCCAGTCAAAAATACCTACCATTCGTTCACCGACATAACCGATAAAAATCTTTAATGTCAAAAATAAAACCACCAAAGCAATACCTTCTGTTAGGTCCTTGCTTTTCGCAACCTTACCTTCTTTTCGCGCATCATCTAACTTTTTCTGGGTCGCCGGCTCAGTCTTCTCTCCACCGTCACTGTCTGCAAACCATTGTAAATTATATGGCAATATCAATTTTTTTTCGTATTTCTCATCAATACATGCCTTCAATAAACAATACCACCATCTTCTGAATTTCTTCAAACACCATATTTGCAACATTTGGAAACAAAAATATCATCAAAAATAATACGATATATCCTACCAAAATTTTAAGCTGCATACCAATTGAAAACATATTCATCTGTGGTGCTACCTTTGCCATAATCCCAAGCACACAGTTCATAATCATAATCACTGCAAATACCGGTAAAAAGATACGAAATCCTATAATAAATAAATCTGTCATATATGTTGTCATGGAAATCAGAAGACTATCCCACTCAAACACTGCACCACCAATTGGTACTACATAAAAAGAATCGCATACTGCACGCAGAATATACTGATGCATATTCGACGCCAGCATAAACGCAAATATCAAATAATAATATAAATTACCCGTTGCTGTCATCTGTAAAGCCATATCCGGATTAAATGTCTGCGCCATCGACAAACCTATATCCATATCAATGATATTACCTGCAAAGACAACAATAGAATTACAGATATATGCCCCAAAACCAATCAGCAAACCTGTAATTCCCTCTTTTAGTACTGCCACACCAAATCCAAAAACACCTGCGTATTGTAATTCCGGCTGTGGCACTACATTATATAAAATAAGCGCCGTAAAAAAGGATAAACCAATCTTTGCCTGCGCAGGGACTCCTTTCTCTCCAAAGAATGGAGCCACATAAACAAATGATGCGATTCTAACTAAAATCAATAATATGTATTCATAATCTATTAAAGAAAAATTTAATTCCATCATATTCCAACACTATTTATCACATACTCGTATAGTAGCTGAAGTTCGACCACAATGTCTGCATGAATTCAATCATCGTATTCATCATCCATGAGCCCATCAGCAGCATTGTAATAAATACCGCAAGTATCTTTGGAACAAACGTAAGTGTCTGTTCCTGAATGGATGTAACTGTCTGAAAAATACTGATGATAAGACCAATAACCAAAGATACCAACAGCAATGGAGCAGAAACAATTACAATATTAAAGATTGTATCACGCGCGATATCTAATACCGCATCCTGTGTAATCATCTACCTTCACCCCTTAGTAAAACGTTTGTACAACATTAGCGATTAGCAGATTCCAACCATCTGCCAATACAAACAATAATAATTTAAATGGCAAAGATATGGTCGTTGGCGGCAACATCATCATACCCATAGACATCAAAACCGAAGCTACAACCATATCAATTACGATAAATGGAATATAAATCAAAAAACCCATAATAAAAGCCTGACGAAGTTCGCTGATAATAAACGCCGGAACCACTATTGTAAATGGCACTTCTTCGTAAGACTCATAGGTTTGACCTGAGATATCAATAAATAATGCCAAATCTTTTTCCTGCGTGTGTTTTTCCATAAATTCACGCAAAGGAACCTGTGCCAGTTCAAACACCTCATCTGCAGTAATCTCCTCACGATCCAATGGTTCAATTACCGTAGTATTAATCTGTTCAAACGTCGGCCACATAATAAAAAATGTCAAAAATAAGGCTAAACCTATCATCACCTGATTCGGTGGTGCTGTCTGTGTACCAATTGCCGTTCGCAGGAAATGCAGCACAATAATAATTCTGGTATAAGAAGTCAGCATAACCAGAATAGAAGGTGCCAGGGAAATGATGGTTAGCAACAAAAGAATACGAATTGGAGCCGATAAAGTACCATCTTCACTATCTGTGTCCACAGTTATATGTATTCCATCAATACCATCTGTTCCATAATTCGCATCTCCATCTTGTTCTGCCGCATACACAATCGTCGGATCAGCAAATGTATATACAATTGTAAAAAGCAAAACAAATACTGCAAAAATCACTGACGCAATGCAGTAAAATTTTTTTATCTTACTCATAAAACTACCTATTTCTTGGACATTTTGTCCTTTAATTGTCCAAATATCTCTTGAAAAGATTCTCCCGCAACCGGCATTTCCGAAATTTCATCCAAAAAAGATACGTCGGATAATTGTTCCTCTGATAATGTAGCAAGGGCACGAATTTCCTCCTTGCCGATTGCTACTACCAGATACTCTTTTCCCGCCTTTAACAAACAAATATGTTTATTCTGTCCGGCTGGAATTGTTTCCACAATTCGCAGATTTTTGCTATTGATACGGCCCTTATGGTATGTTCCTATCCAACGAGTTGTTGCATAAGTTACAATGAGCACAAACACAAAAATAAGCAGAGTTACAATTAATTGCAGAAAACTTTCCACCGATGCTGATAACATCAAAAATCTCATACTAACCTACTACTTTTTTTACAGCTTCTAAAACACGATCTGCCTGAAAAGGCTTTACAATAAAGTCCTTTGCACCGGATTGAATGGATTCAATAACCATTGCCTGCTGTCCCATTGCAGAACACATAATAACACTTGCATTTGCATTAAGAGCTTTGATGCCTTTTAATGCCTGAATACCGTCCATTTCCGGCATAGTAATATCCATAAGCACCAAATCCGGACTCAATTCTTTATATTTTTCAACAGCAATTGCACCGTTTTCTGCTTCACCTATAACATTATATCCATTTTTTGTAAGGATATCTTTAATCATCATTCTCATAAACGCTGCATCATCGCATATTAAAATATTCTTTCCCATTATTATCTCCTTCTTTCAACTACATAAAAGTTGTTGTATTCACAATTTCCGTAATACGAACACCAAAACTTTCTTCAATAACAACAACTTCACCTTTTGCTACAAACTTACCATTAACCAAAATATCCACTGGTTCTCCCGCAAGTTTATCTAATTCAATGATTTTACCCGGACCAAAATCAAGGATATCCGAAATCGATTTACTGGTTCTACCCAATTCTACACTAACTTGAAGCGGTACATCCATAATCAAATTGATATTTTCCGGTTGGTATGCACCCACCGGTGCACCGGAAAATGTACCAAACTGTGCCGGCTGCACATTCACCGGCTGTCCCATCATTGGCTGCATCATCATTGGCTGCTGCATCATCATTGGCTGCTGCATCATCATAGGTTGCTGCATCATTGGCTGTCCCATCATCGGCTGCTGCATCATTGGCTGTGCCCCCATATCCATAGCCGGCATAGGCGCTGCCGCCGCTGCCGGAGCAGGACTTGGTACTGCTGGTGTCGCAATATTCTTGGCATCCATTTCCATTGTCTGTGTCACACCTGCACACATTTCTTTCGCAAAGGAAACTGGATACAGCTGCATAATTTCACTATCTACTAAATCACCAATTTCCATACGGAATGTAATACGAACAAATTCTCTAGACAAGAATTCATCAATCTGTGCCTCATCCACATTATCTTTTAAATCAATCAAATCTGCCATTGGCGGACTAATATCAATGGTTTTATTCAGCATAGAAGACAATGAAGTTGCAGAAGAACCCATCATCTGGTTCATCGCTTCACTAATTGCACTCAAATGCAGTTCACCCAATTCCACTTCGGTATTGGTGCCATCACCACCCATCATCAAATCGGTAATAATTTTTACATCGTTCTCTTTCAGAACTAAAATATTACTTCCATCAAGACCTACTGTATATGCAATTTTAATAAAAACACATGGACGTTCATATGCTTTTGACAAATCATCCCATGTAGCATAAGATACAACAGGTGTTGAAATATCTACTTTTTGATTAACAAGAGAAAACAGTGTGGTCGCTGCTGTTCCCATACTTATATTAGAAATCTCCCCAATGGCATCCTTCTCAAGATCCGTTAATCTCTCCCCTGAAGCCTCCTCAGCACTTTCAAAGCCACTTGGGTCATTTAATAATGCACTGATTTCTTCTTGTGATAAAATTCCATCCATACCCCTATTGCTCCTCTCTAATCACTTCTGTGATTCTCACTGCATAATTGTCACCAGACGCCCCTGGCAACGCAGTGAATTTCTTTATATTTCCCACATATACATCCAAATCTTCCTCTGCTTCTCGATCCAAACGAATGATATCGCCAATCTGAAGCATTGAGAAATCACTAACGGATATTGTACTCGTTCCTAAAACCGCTTTTACAGGAATCTTAGCCTTACGAATCAGCGCTTCAATTGCATCCGCATAATTGTTTTCATCATATTCCTGCATATTTGCATACCAATACTTGGTATTTAATTTATCAATTACTTCTTCCACAGTAATATATGGAAGACAAATATTCATAAGACCTTCTACATCACCAAGTCTTACATTTATTGTAATAATCGCAATCATTTCACTTGGAGAAATAATCTGCGCATACTGAGAGTTTGTCTCAATACGTTCTAATCTCGGCGTAATCGCTACAACATTCTGCCATGGCTCATGCAGCAGATTCACACAAACAATAAAGATACGTTCAATAATCAAAAGCTCGATTTCAGAAAATTCTCTTATCTTATCTAAAGATTCTCCCTTCCCCCCCAGCATTCGATCTACTATGGCATATCCTAAGTTCGTCGCCATCTCAATGATAATATTGCCCTGCAATGGAGCAAAATTAACAATTCCTAAAAGAACCGGATTGGAAAGCGCATTAGAAAATTCCTGATATGTAACCGCTTCCGAATTCATCACTTCAATCTGAACATTTTTTCGCAGATAAACCGGAAGATTTGTAGATAACAATCTTCCATAATGCTCAAAAATAATTTCCAGTGTTCGAAGATGTTCTTTCGAGAATTTGGATGGGCGCGCAAAATCGTATTCCTTTACCTGTTTCTCGCTATTGTCTTTTATTTCATCTACATCTAACTCGCCACTACTTAGCGCGTTCAATAATGCGTCTATCTCATTTTGAGATAAAACATCACCCATTCTCTACTCACCACCTGTAACGTAAATTTCTGTCTAATTAATCCATTGTGAATTTTGTAAAGTCAACACCCACAACATAATCTGCACCAAAACTCTTTTTCAATGCTTTTAACAATTCTGTACTCATTGCATCTTTGCTTTCTTCCAACTCTGCTTTTGTATAATTTCCAACAATCTGAATAATGGAACTCTTAATGAGCGATTCTTTATCGGATAACGCTGTTGTTTGACCATCTTTGTATAGTTCACTTTCATTATCTACAGAAATAACTACACCAACCACTGCATAATTGCCGCCCTTTAAATTCACAGTCATAGACTCACCTGCAGCTACATCATATGTTGCAATTCGTGTCATAGGAAGATTTGAAAGTCCGGTTGCTGCACCACTGTTTAATTCCAAATCAATCGCTTCACATACTTTTTCAATCATTGCATTCGCTTGCTGAGATTGTGGAACCATAACAAACATCATAACTGCTGTCATAACCAGATTCACAACTACCAATGCCAATATCATCAATGTCATTAAATTCTTTTTCATAAAAACCTACCCCTCTATTCTTCGATATTTGAACTGTACGAATTATAAATTTTAATTACAACTCGACGGTTTCTTGCTCTGCCTGCTTCTGTTGTATTATCCGCAATCGGAACATAATCCCCACGACCGGCCGATTTAATATAAGCAGGATTCAAATCTGTCTCTTCACGAATAATATTCGCCACTGAAAGAGCACGATACATCGACAAAACATCATTACTTTCATACTTGCTATTGGAAGACATCGGAACATTGTCGGTATGTCCCTCAACTTCAATGATATTTTTATCATACTGTTCCAAAATGATAGATATCTTGTGCAAAATAGGCTTCGCATCAGCCAAAACATCCGAATCACCTGATGCAAACAATACCGCACCACTTAAATTCAGCATAACATACTGCTCATCAAACTCAATCTCAACTGCATCAGATACACCCATCTCATCCACTGCATTCTGCATATCTTCCGCCATCTCTTCCGATTCCTTCAGTGCTTCCTGAGCATACTGCTCTTTCATATCGCCTTCTTCTTCACTTTCCTCTTTGGTTTTAGTATTTGCTAACTCATTGTAATAAATATCTAAAAATTCCAATTGACGAATACCACCACCAACTAAATCTCCTTCACCAACATTCATACCGCCCTGCTCAAAAATACTAATCTTTGATTGCAAAGAAGCAATTACCATATTGAACTTTTCTTCACTAACCGAAGACATAGAGAACAAAAGTACGAAGAAACACAGCAACAGATTCATCAGATCCGAGAACGTCGCCATCCAAGCCGGCGAGCCTTTGGCCGCTTCTGGCTCTTTTTTCTTTGCCACTACATTTCACCTCCTGCATCATCGCTTCCTAATGCAGCACGTGCTGCCGGTGCCAAGAAGGACTTCAGTTTTTCTTCAATAACACGCGGATTCTCTCCCGCCTGAATAGAAAGAAGACCCTCAATGGTAATCTCACGCATTATATTTTCCAAGGCATCATTTGCTTTTAATTTATATGCAATCGGAATACACATCCAGTTTGCAATCAAGGAACCATACAATGTAGTAAGGAGAGCTACCGCCATCTGTGGTCCAATGGAATCCGGGTCACTTAACTGTTTTAACATGTTAACCAAACCAATCAGCGTACCAATCATACCCCATGCAGGACCCATTTCTGCCCATTTTTCCCAAAAACCGATTACTTTGCTGTGACGATCCTGTAAACAGTAAAGGTCTGTTTCCAAAATACCACGTACCAATTCCGGATCTGTACCGTCAACAACAAGCATGATACCTTTTTTCAAGAAATCATCTTCAATATTGTTTGCGGCTTCTTCTAACGCAAGAAGACCTTCCTTACGACCAATATTCGACAATTCTATAATCTGTGTAATTGTCTGTGCAGGATCTGTAACCTTTTCCTGAAACGGCAGACTAATAGACTTAAACCCAGCAATAAAGTCTGACATCTTATGTGCAGTTAATACCGAACTGATGGAACCACCAATCGTAATAAATACGGATGGAATATCCACGAAGTTACCAAATGCAGCCAAACCACCACTAGAAAAAATACCGAAAACAACCATTACAACACCGAGTAATATACCGGCTAAAGATGCTATATCCATAACATACACCTTCCTACATATTATTTAAGAGAATCCTCTTCTCAATCCCATGGGCATACTACACCCACTTTTACCGATTCATCCTTTATATGATTTTACTAGACTTTATACAAAATGTCTACTTCCTTTTAGCTAAAAAAGTCATTTTTTCTTATAAAATTTTACTTTTTCGACAAATAATAACATTGTTTAAAATTAAAGAGGGAACGACCGAAATCGCTCCCCACTTTACTACGCCTTATCTACTATCTCTTAAGGTTAATTAATTCTTCTAATAATGAGTCAGTAGTCGAAATCACTCGTGAGTTTGCCTGGAAACCACGCTGTGTAATAATCATATCTGTAAACTGTGCAGCAAGGTCAACGTTTGACATTTCCAACTCACCAGTAGAAATAGAGCTGCCGTCTGCAGAAATATCAATACCGATACCATCAAATTCACCTGAAATTAAAGATGTCTGGTAACAGTTATTACCGATTTTCTCCAAACCGCTTGCATTACTAAACTGTGCTACAGAAATCTGACCAAGAAGCTGTGTATTACCATTGTCATATGTACCATAAATCTTACCTGTATTATCTACCGAAATACCTGTCAATGCACCAATTGTTTTACCTGCACCTGTTCCCTTGAAGCCTTTCATTGCACCCATAGTGGAAGTTCCGCCATTATTTAAATTCAAACATCCACTGAAATCAATGGAAATATCCTGAAACTCACTGTTTCTGCCGGATATCGCATTTGTATAGTTTGATTGAATCAGTGACATTTTTAATGTAACTGCATCCGCACCATTGATAGATATAAAATCACCTTCATTGGTGTCAAAAATCATCTCGTATGGTTCATAATATCGTTCGGAAATAATTGTATTATATTTTGGATTTCCATTATCATCCAACTGAGGTGTTCCATCACTATTCAGAACTGCTTCTTTATATGTATAATAATCCCCTGCTTCCAAAGGTTCTACCGGTCTTCCATCCTGAGAAAGTAACACACCCGTTTCTTGATCAGCTCTGATTGTTTCTGCAGGATAGATACAGATTTTACCATTATTGTTGTATTTATAGTATCCTGTATCCGGGTTTTTACTACCTTCAGGAACCCCCTGCATAAATGTCAATACATTCCAATCTTCATCTGCATAAACCGGATATCCGGTATCTGTTGTAATCTGAATTTGATATCCGGTATTGGTTGTAGTTTGGATTGGATATCCGCTATCTGTCAGAGTCTGGATTGGATAACCGGTATTTGTTGTTGTAGTTACCGGATTACCATTTTCATCAACCATAAGTTCTCCGGTTTCCGCATCTACCTGCTGGTATAACAAATTTCCATCCTCATCTACTGCCTGATAGAGTAATTTTCCATTCGCATCTACTGCCTGATATAAAAATTCCCCATTTTCATTCACTGCCTGATACAAAGTTTTTCCATTTTCATCCACCGCTTGTCTCAACTGTTCTGTAGAGAATAATGTTTCCGGTGTAATTGCCGGATCGAGCAGAAAACCATCTTCATCATAAATGATACTCTTCGCGTTTGAATCCAAAACATCCAATAAACTTACATTGTACTTACCAGTATCCTCGCCTTCACCTGTTCCTTTTGGTTTTACCGAAAGACGTGCAGTATATCCATAACCCAAATCATCATAGAAGTTCAGTGACATAATATAACCATCATCACTACCTTTTAAGTTTGCATCGTTTTTATCCAAAATACCGGAAACCGTTCCTGCTGTAGTAGCTTCCGGTGAAGATGTCTGATTCTTTACAGACATGACCTGAAGAGGAGTAACCGTATCTTTTTTAATTTCACCAGTCGTTGAATCTACCTGCCATCCCATTAAGGTATAACCGGTAGATGTCATACAAAGATAACCGTTTCCATCTACATAATAAGAACCAGAACGTGTAAAGAAAGTGTTTACACCATCACTTACAACAAAGAAGTTGGTAGATTCTGAGTCTGTCAATTTAAAATCAAACGGATTACCCGTTGTTTCGGATGCACCTGAAGTCGTAACACTAACAGAAATCGCACCTGCGGCAACACCAAGACCGATCTGTTTTGCATTGATACCACCTTTTCCTCTTGTTTCATCACCAGCAGAAGCCTCGCTTACTGTCTGGTACATAATTTCTGTAAAAGTTACACGTGAAGCCTTAAATGCTTCTGTATTTACGTTTGCGATATTGTTACCGATAACGTCCATTCTTGTCTGATGCGTCTTGAGACCTGACACAGCAGAGTAAAGTGATCTCATCATAATTTATGACCCTCCTATATTATGAATAATAGTAATCACTGAGCAGTTTGTCTTCTTCTATCATTCCGAAAACATTCACTTCCTAAATCCCAAGGTCCAGCTAAATAATCACTGCTCCATCAATATTTGTAAAAATATTACTATTTGTTTCTGTTTGATCCATAGCTGTAACGACCGTTTTGTTCGGTACATTTACGATAAATGCTAAGGAATCCACTAATACCAGGGATTCTCGAATCCCTTTTTCGCTCGCCTGTTTTACTCCATTTTCCAATCGGAGATTCTGTGCATCCGTCAGATTGATATTTCTGTCTGTCAAACGATTCACTGCATGCTTGGAAAACTTTAGTGATGAATGATCCACAACACTCTGTATCTGTTTTTTCTTCAGAACTTCTTCAAAAGAAACATCAGAAACAGGAATATTCTGCACATTCTGCCGATTTAAATATTGTCCCGTAATTTGTTCAATGGATAAAAACTGGTTGGATATCTGATTCATAATCGAACCTCCATCACAATTGTGTTCTAAACAATTGTAGTATCTTCGTTAGAACTATTTTCTACTTCGCCTTCAGAACCGTCTTCTGTTTCTTTGGACTGTTCAGCCTGAAGCAAAAGTTCTTTCATTTTGTCTTCGTACTCTCTTAATGTCTGCAAAGAATCATCAGGAACAAATTGCTGCTGATAAGATGTCATACCATCATATAAATCCCTAAGCTGTACCAATGCTTTTTCATATGATACTGTCAGATTCTCCATACTTGGTAAAGTCTCTACCATATCCTTAAATGTAGTTGCCAATGTAACACCTTCATAATATTCAGAGTCGGCTACAGTATCCAGCGAACTCATCGGATAAAGCTTGTCATTTACAGAAAGATATGCTTCTCCGCCTTCGTACATTACATAATCAACCCTGCCATCCACATAACTGGTCTGGCCTGTTGTTTCACTGGTAACTTTTAAAATAACCTGCTTACCTACCAATTCACTAGCTCTGGCATTTTCCTGTGATTCTGACATAGAAAGCGTTGCTTCTAACTGAGAAAATGTCGCCATCTGCGCTACATAGTCCGTATTGCTGGTTGGTTCCAATGGATCCTGATACTGCATCTCTGCACAAAGCAACTGTAAGAACTGATCATATCCTAGAGTCGAACCGGTAGGATTAATCCCATTCTTTTTTGAATTATCTGTGTATTCATAATTCAATTTTCCATTTTCTACTGACGCAATAATTGCCATATGTATCCTCCTTTTTAAGCTGTGAAATCAACGGAATTTCCGTTTTCTTTCATGATCTGTGCCACCAAAGTTTCTTCTTCTGTCATAATACCTGACAGTTCATCCAAGGAATTCACGGAAAGGTTACGACGTTTATTCATCTGCACGTCTTTATCTTCCATGGCTTCTTCTGAACTCTGCTGGTTCTGTTCTAAGTTTCGCTCAAATTCATGCGATGCAATAGTTACTTCAATTGCGTCAACCTTTACACCTGCCTGATTCAAGTTCTCACGAAGTGTTGCAATCTGTGTTTCTAACGCTTCTTTTACAACTTCATTTGTAGCACGGAACTGTGCATTTACCACACCCTCTTCACTAGAAATGCGCACAAATACTTTGCCAAGATTTTCCGGATTTAACTGCATTTCCATAGAAGTCGTTTCCGGTGAAATTGTCACACGCATCTGCTGAACAATCTGTTCTATTATCTGCATCGTATCTGTTCCATAATAAGAAGCAAATGCTGTCTGCGATACATCAGCAGCCTGACCTGCAACAACACCTGCCTGCTGATTTACTACTATCTGCTCTGCATTAGCACTATAGTCCAAGAATGAATTGCCCTCTGAATTTTGATTATCCGCAAAAGCATCCTGTTCTGTCAAATTCTGATTCAGAACATTTTCATCACCATCCGCCGTCTGAACTTCGCTACTTGATTCCAGATTCTTTGTTTCTACAGATACATCTTCTGAATCCGAATTTTCCTTTATTACCACAGTATTCTGTACTATTTCTTCTGCCGATTCAGCATTCTGCTGTCTCAAAACATCTTCCGGTACTTCTGCTTCATTTTTGATAAACTGCATCTGGCCTACTAATTCCTGTAATCCGTCCGCATCTACCTGCAATTCCTGCATCAATCCTTTTGTAAGATTATTCATGGTTCCCATAATCTGCTGAAAATGTTCATCCAGTAACAATTCTTCTGCGGATGCTGCTCCTGTAAGCTGCACAATGAAGTTTACCAGATTTTCCGGATTTAAAAGTTCTAAAACACTAAGTCCCATATTGTTCAGCAATTCCTGAACCTCTTCTTCACTTACACCATACTCTTCACAGACAGCATCCATTACTTTTTCTTCTGTCTGCTCTAATACTTGTGCAGATTCTTTCAATTTTTCATCTACAGTTGTTGTTTTAGTATCTTCGATCCGATTATCCTTATAACTGTAACGATCATAAGAACTTGTTACCGACTGTACACTCCCAATTACTGTAGAAGATACCTGCTCTGTCATCTGATTCAAAGCCTGACCAGCCTGGTTCATAAAGCCTGCAAAAGCCTCTGCAACTTCTAAATTTTCATCCTGTGACTTCTGAGTGCCGTTTACCTGTGGAGCAAATGTTCCTTTCACAGATGAAACACTCATAAAATCTACGATTGCCATGTTTCTCCTCCTTTCTTCGTAATTATTCACTTCGTTCATAATTACAACATTTTTAATTATCCGGTTCCATAATTGCTGTCAACTTCGCAGCATTTTCGGAATCCATTTTACCAAGAATGTCTGCCCTTGCTTTCGTACTCATATTCAATAAAATATCAGCTACCAATTCAAAGTCATCCGTCATGGTATCAAAAATAGCAGCGGCTTCTTTTGGTTTCATGGTTGAATAAGTCTTGACATAATCTTCAATTCTTTCATCATACGCCAATTGTTCTACCGCTTGTTTATATAAAACCTCTGCATTTTCCGGATCAATGCTTTCATAATAGGTTTTATATTCTTCCAAATCAGGTGCCTGTTCAGAAAATACAACTTCTTCATAGAATTTTTCTTTTAATTCTTCAAAGGCTGCCTGTTCTTTTTTGTAGACCTCTAACTCTGCTACCTGTGATTGCAGCTGTGCAATGACATCTGCGTCTTCTGCATTTGCAGCAAGCTCTGCATCTAATAATGCTTCTAACTCTTTGATGCGGTCTACAGCATCATCAATGGTTTCGTATTGATATTCGGTATCTTCTATAATTTCATCGCTTTCCGGCAGAATCATATTCAAATATGGTACGTCTTTAATAATAGGTCGAAGCACCGTAGAACCAAATCCACCTACGTCAAATTTAATAAGTACCACAATAATACCAAGCCAAATTAAAATAATCAGAAGTGTAACAAATGCAAGCACAATTTTCCCGCCCAAAGTTTCTTCTGCATCTTCATCCTCTGGGATTGGATTACCATCTTTATCTACTTTTACCTCTTTTTCTTCTTTCTGTTTTTTGTCCTTTTTCTTAAACGGCATAAGACAACTCCTTATTTATTATTATATGTGTAACTAACAAGCTGGTCAATTTCTTTTCCTTCGGCAGCTTTTTCTTCTGCCAAGAATTCTTCAAAGGCTTTCTCCTTTAATTTCTCATGGGTTTTACGTTCCTGTATAACTTCATTCAATGCTCTCCTGGCATCTTCTAAAGCCAATTCTGCTTTATGCACTTCCATCATCTGCCGACGCACCAAAGTTTTCATGGTATTTACATTTTCTCTTGCATGAGTTACTTCCCGAACGTCGATAGTTCCCATCATACTTTCTTTTAAAATCTTCTCATAAGAAACACGGCGAAGTATAATTTCCTGAAGCTTTTTCTGCTCATCCAAATACTTCTGGTTCGCAAGACCATATGCAATTTTCGCCTGGGCCTCCAGCTTCATTTTTATATTTAGAATGTTCTGCATTCGATATTTAAATTTCGCCATCTTGATTCACCAGCTAATCTGAATAATTACTAATCTACAAACAATTGTTTCAAAAGACTTAATTCCTGTTCAAATTCAAATTTCTCATCCGTTGCCTGACAGAGATATCCGTTTACAGCACGAATCTTTCTGATTGCATAATCAATGTCCTGATTAGAACCGTTTTTATAAGCACCGATATTGATCAAATCCTCTGCTTCACTATAAGTTGCCAAAACATTACGAAGCTTACCTGCAACCAATTTGTGCTCTTTAGTTACAATAGCACTCATTACTCGGGAAATACTCTGCAATACATCAATAGCAGGATAATGGTTTTTATGTGCTAATTTACGATCCAGCATAATATGTCCATCCAAAATACTACGTGCCGTATCTGTGATTGGTTCGTTCATATCATCACCATCTACCAAAACCGTATACAGACCGGTAATTGAGCCTTTCTCTGCAGTTCCTGCTCGCTCTAAAAGCTTTGGCATTTCTGCATAAACACTCGGTGGATAACCTCTTGTTACCGGCGGTTCGCCAGATGCAAGACCAATTTCTCTTTGTGCCATAGAAAATCGAGTTAATGAGTCCATCATCAAAAGTACATCTTTCCCCTGATCTCGGAAATACTCTGCAATAGCTGTTGCTGTTTTTGCAGCCTTATTTCGAATAAGAGCCGGCTTATCAGAAGTAGCAACAACGACTACAGAACGCGCCATACCTTCTGGTCCTAAGTCACGTTCAATAAATTCTCTTACTTCACGGCCACGCTCTCCAATCAAAGCAATTACATTGATGTCTGCTTTTGTGTTACGAGCAAACATACCCATCAATGTACTCTTACCTACACCGGAACCAGCAAAAATTCCAAGACGCTGTCCTTTTCCTACTGTAATCAAACCGTCTACAGCTTTCACCCCAAGCGAAAGCACCTCACTGATAATCTCACGGCTCATAGGGTCTGGTGGCAACGCTTCTAATGGATACGCCTGTGGCAATTTTTCAAATGCATGTACATCCACATCTGTTGGTCTGCCAATACCATCCAACGTATGTCCCAAAAGTTCAAAACCAACAGGAACTTCCAATGGTTTTCCGGTATTCTCTACTACACACCCTACTCCAACACCTTCTACACTATCAACGGGCATTAGGATTAACTTTGAATCCTGAAAACCAACAACTTCTGCCATTACGTGTGTTGTCATATCTTTATCGATATAAATTTTACACAAATCGTTCAAGCGAGCTTTCGGTCCCAATGACTCAACTGTTAATCCTACTACTTTGGAAACTTTTCCATAACTTTTATAGTATTGTTTGTCTAATAATTGCAAATATTTCTCTGCATTTACCTGCATAAAGATCTGATGTCCTTTTCTAAATTAGTCATGACCATATCAATTCCGCAATTATATAAGCCGGTAGCTGTTTCAATCATACAATCCTGCTCATCCATGCTCATATCATTTACTACATCAATAGTTACATCATTTCCTATTTTTTCTTTAATATCTGCTACATGTGATTCTATATATTTATAATTTGCATCTGATACTCGAATAACAAAATTCTTTCCTGCATCAATCCCAAGCAGTGTATCCTTAATCAAATGAAACAGTATCTGTTTTTTATTATCAAACTGAACATTAAAAACCTTCCGGAATACATGAATCATGATATCCACTAAATCAGCTTCTAACGCATCCAGTTTTGCTTCATAATCTGCCATAAGAGCAGCTTCTTTTTCTTGATATCTTGCATTTAATTCCTCTGTTCTTGCAAGCAGCTCATCCTGTAGTTTGGATGCGCCTTCTTTATAACCTTCGAGTTTCATTCTTTCAAACAGCATTTCTTTCTGTTTCTCAGCCTCTCTGGCAATCTGTACGGCATCTGCCTGTGCTTGTGCCACAATGAATTCTGCCTTTTGACGGGCATCTTCCAAAATTTCATCCTGCGTAGGCTGTGATTCTATCACAAGCCTCTCTACATCCAAACCTTCCATAAATTCTCTATTTTCATTTATGTCTGCCTCCGGCTGCAAAGGCTGAAATCCTGTAAATCGATCATCCGAATTGATCACACGCGTCTTCGTCTCAACACGAGGAAAATAATATTGCTTAAACAAATTAGACAACGATATCGTCACCTCCACCACGTGAAATAACAATTTCTGCCGAATCTTCTAAGCGGCGAATAATACCAACAATCTTCTGCTGTGCTTCTTCTACGTCTTTCATACGTACAGGACCCATGAATTCCATATCTTCTTTAATCATAGCAGCAAGACGTTTTGAGAGGTTCTTGAAGATAACATTCTGAACCTCCTCTGTCGTACTCTTAAGCGCAAGTTCAAGGTCAGCATTATCAACTTCACGAAGCACACGCTGAATTGCACGGTCGTCGAGAAGAAGAATATCTTCGAATACGAACATTTTCTTACGGATTTCATCTGCCAATTCTGGCTCTTCGATTTCGAGAGATTCCATGATATGTTTTTCTGTACCACGGTCAACATTGCCCAAAATACTAACGATAGAGTCAACACCACCCACAATTGTGTAATCTTGATTTACAAGTGATGCAAGTTTACGTTCTAACACTCTTTCTACCTCTTTAATAACATCCGGTGATGTACGATCCATTAATGCAATACGTTTTGCAACATCCGCCTGTTTTTCCGGCGGCAATGCTCCTAATACCAAAGCAGACTGTCCAGGTGCCAGGTAAGACAAAATCATAGCAATTGTCTGTGGATGTTCGTCCTGAATAAAGTTCAACAACTGGCTTGGATCCGTCTTTCGAACAAATTCGAAAGGACGTACCTGTAAGGATGCTGTAAGTTTTGTAATAACTCCTTGTGCTTTTTCCGCACCAAGCGCTTTTTCCAAAAGTTCTTTTGCGTATCCAATACCACCTTCTGCAATATACTGCTGAGCAAGACAAATCTGATAAAATTCTGTCAGAATATCCTCTTTCTCCTGCGGAGAAATACTCCTTGTATTTGCAATTTCTAATGTTAATTCTTCAATTTCATCTTCTTTTAAGTGCTTAAAAATAGTAGCAGCTTTTTCCGGTCCTAAGGCAATTAACAAAATTGCCGCTTTTTGGAGCCCATTATAACCTTCCATATGTATTTACTCCCAATCTTCGTTGAGCCAGTTACGAAGTAACGCTGCAACGGCTTCTGGTTTTTCGTCTACGAATTTTTCAATCATAATGCGAACTTCAGATTTTTCATTGTAACCAATATCCTCTAATTCGCTCTGCTGTTCTAATGTAGATTCTAATAATGATTCTACAGAAATTTCAGGAATAACTTCTTCTTCCTGCTGTTTCTGACTCTTTGTACTACGGAATACTACAAATCCTAATAATGCAAAGATAAGCACTGCAAGGGCAATCTGTGCATAATCCATAACATTAACAGTTTCTTCCATTACATCAATAAACTCTGGTTCTTCATAGCAAAGGAATGTAATGGAATTTGCAGGAAAACCGGTTGCATTTGCAATCAACTGAATGTACTGTGCATCTACTTCCACCACACGCACTTCTTTGTTTGCAGCTTTGAATTCTTCCCATGTCATATCATCCAATGCTCCGGATGCACGAAGTTCTGCTTCATCATATACAACGTATTTTCTCGCTATAACAGCAGCAGAACAGTTCTCATACAGAACACGTCCACCATTTCCTTTAATAGTAGTAATCATTCTGTCATAATCGTAAGTGGTATCAGATTCCGAAGTTTCGGAATGACTATACTGATCATCTTCTATTACATAAGTAGTATCATCATCATTGGAATCCGTTCCCGGAACACCACCTTCATAACCACCATCAATCACTTGGTCATACTGCGACTGCTGTGTTATTGCACCGCCATCCATGCCTTGTGGAATCGTAATTTCTGTCTTTACAATTTCACTTTCATCAAAGTCTACGTCTACATTCAACGCAACTTCTACACTTGAAAACACCTTGGAACCTACCAGTACATTTTTCACTTCGTTCTTAATGGCATTCTCTAATTTCTGCAGGAATGTAAGCTGTGTGGAAGCAATTCCCATATTACTTTGGGAATCAGCCCCTGAATATAACACATAACTATTATGATCAATAATTGTGATACCTTCTGTTGTATCATTCCCAAGCTGTGTCGCCACATATAATGCCAAAGCATACGCCTGATCCGAACTCATTTCGCCAATCAGTTTCAACTTAATCGCAGCCGTTGATTTCTGTTCGCTAGAAAGAATCGTTCCATCATTTTCCGGCATGGTCAATGTTACATCGCAGGCTTCTACCATACTCAAATTTGAAATATGATCCATAAACTTCTTTTCCAGATAGTCCTGATAAAGCTTTTGCTTGTCAGCTTCTGTTCTTGTAAAACTGCCATCTACCACATTATTAATACTGTATGTAGACAGTTCTATCTGATTCGACCCCAAAAGCATACTTGCATTTGCAAGATCTGATTCTTCGACAGTAAATGTCATGGTCGCTTCATTGAACACATAATTAATCGTTCCATCGGCATCTAAAAGTTCTTTAATCTTTGCCGCCTCTGTATAATCCGTACATGTATGTAAATCACGCATCTTTGGTGATGTCATAACCATCGCTAAAATTACCAAAGCAATCACAACAACTGCTGTCACACTGGCAAGTAAAACTCTTTGTTTGTTATTAAATTTTTTCCACCAATCTACGATTTTATTTAAAATCGTCTTTAACTGTTCTGGCATATATTATCCCCTTACTAAATCTGCATCTGCATAATCTGCTGGTATGCTTCGATAATCTTATCTCTTACTGCTACTGTATACTGCAACGCTGTATTGGCCTTAGTCTGTGCAATCAGTAAGTCATGTGTATTATCTGATTCACCTAAAGCGAATTCAATTTCTGCCGCCTCTGCCTGATTCTGCAATATATTAGTTTCATTTACAGAATTCATCATAGCATTTAAAATGGAGCTAAAATCTCCTGCATTTTCATCTGATACATTTGACAATGAAGAAAGCGTATTGTTATATGCAGAATAAATTTCTGAAACTTCTTGTTCGGACAACTGCGACAAATTAGATGAACCTGTTAACCCTGTCAAACCAGTTAAACCATTAATTGCTGATAAACTTGAAATATCCATTTCTATTACCTGTTTCCCTCTTTTTAAATTTTAAATAACTGCTCAAGTACATTCACCGTTAGATTTTATTATTTACCGATATTAAGACCTGCAAGTGCCATACTCTTGCTGGCATCAAATGCCGTCGCATTCGCCTCATACGCACGAGTCGCGTCAATAAGATTCGTCATTTCTGTAACGGTATTTACATTTGGATAAGAAACATATCCATTTTCATCCGCATCCGGATTCGCAGGGTCATATTCCATGATAAAATCTGTTTCATAATCTTCCGAAACCTTGCTGATTTTTACACCATTGCCAACTGCTCTGTTTCTGGACGCAGAATAATACTGACTAAATGGAGTTACATTCTTTTCCTGAAATGTAACAACTTTACGACGATATGGACCGCCGCTTTCTGTAGATGTGGTATTTATGTTTGCTATATTCTCCGCAATGATATCTGTACGGAAACGCTGTGCTGTCATACCGCTTGCACTAATATTAAACGCCTGAAATAATGCCATAACTTATACTCCTTACCTAATTATTTAAGAACTGCCTGCAATCTCTGGAATTCAGAAGTAATGCTGCTAGTAAGTGCCTGATATTTAATCTGCTCAGAAGCCAATTCTACCTGCTCGGTATCCATGTCTACATTATTTTCATCCAAACGATAGGAGTATCCGGCATGATCGGTATAAACTTCCGGATTCAGTCTATTCAAATCCACTGCATTCATTTTCTGATCCAAGCTCATATATTTGTAATTACTAATCTCCTTTTTCAGCAAAGACTGAAAATCAATATCTTGTCTCTTGTATCCCGGAGTCTGTGCATTTGCAATATTATTTGCAATCAAGTTTTCTCTGGTCCAGCTCGCATCCGCTGCTTTATCTAAGATATTTATATAACTAAAAGCACTTGTTGAAATCATTTTGTATCCTCCAATATACTTACCACATTATAATCCATCATGAATATTATAAAGGATTCGTTTGAAAACACAAGTACAAATTGTATAAAATATACAAAATTGTACATTTTCGACAAATTTCGCCTCATAAGATTGTATTTTCAAAGCAAAGCACTTTCCTATAACGCAAAAAGGACTTAGCCTCACTCACTAAATCCCTTTACTTTTTAACCTTCATCCATGAACATTTTATTTTTTCTGCTTTTTCATTTTTTCGAGTTCTTCGAAAATCACATCATTTACTACTTTAATATAAGTTCCCTTCATCCCTGAAGAACGTGATTCGATAACTCCGGCACTTTCGAATTTGCGAAGTGCATTCACTATTACAGAACGGGTAATCCCTACTCTGTCTGCAATACGGCTGGCAACAAGAATCCCTTCATCACCTTCTAATTCCTCAAAAATATGCACAATTGCTTCCAATTCGGAAAATGATAATGTACTAATAGCTGATTTTACAATTGAAACTTTACGCTCTTCTTCTGCATTTTCTTCATTTACAGAACGAAGCATTTCCAAGCTTACTACTGTAGTCCCATACTCCGTAAGAATAATATCATCAATATCATATTCGCTATCACTGCGATATACAAACAATGTTCCCAAGCGTTCACCTGCAATATCAATTGGCGTAATGATAGCACGATACTTTCTGCTTTCTGCATCAAACCCTAATGTTTCCAGATTTACATTTTCTTTTGTTGATAAAATTCCTAACAGTCTCTCATTTAAATCGTTATCAATAAAACCGCCTACTTCATCTACAATGAGTTCTTTGATAACATCCACACCTTTACAAACCCCTGAACCGAGCACCTTACCCTTTTTACTGATTACAAGAATATCCGACTCTAAAATACTGGTGAGAACTTCACAAATGTCATTAAACACTACTTTCGATGAACTATTATTGTGAAGAAGTTTATTGATTTTTCTAGTCTTATCCAATAACTGGACACTCATCCTGTTTCCCCCTCATCGCGTCATAGCGAATTTCCTGTGTATCTGCCATAAGCATCGCAAATTACTTTTCTTCGTTTCGAACAGCAAATCCTACGAGCTGTTCTAAACATCTACACGTTCTCTCTAAATTTATGCGTCAATTTTAACACAACTTATCTGACAATTCAACAAATTTTTATAACTATCCAGCCTGCAAATGACTTATTCGTGAGCCCCAATATTGCTCACGAAATTTCTTAACCAAATCTTTACTCCGTCTTTTCTTCCGCCGGTTTATTCCAAGTCATATATTCGCAATTTGGATAGTCGATACAGCCATAATACTTACGTCCTTTTCGTGTTCTCTTAATTACAAGATCCTTACCACACTCCGGACATGCATGCCCGGTTTTTTCATAGTACGGCTTTGTATTTTTACACTCCGGAAATCCCGGACATGCCAGAAATTTTCCATGAGGTCCATACTTTACTACCAGATTTCGGCCACATTCTTCACAGATTTCTTCAGAAACTTCATCTTCTATTTTTACTTTTTCCAATTGGATTTCGGCTTTTTGCACTGCATCTGCCAAATCCGGATAAAAATTCGCAATTACCGCTTTCCAGTTTACTTTTCCTTCTGCGACCCCATCCAAAAGAGATTCCATGTTTGCTGTAAAATGTTCATCCACAATGGTTGGAAAAGTTTCTTTCATAATGTTATTTACAACTTCGCCAATTTCTGTTACATAAAGATTTTTCTGTTCTTTGGTAATATATCTTCTGGCAATAATAGTTGTAATAGTTGGCGAATAGGTACTCGGACGTCCGATTCCCAATTCTTCTAATGCCTTTACAAGTGAAGCCTCTGTATAATGTGCCGGTGGCTGTGTAAAATGCTGTTTTGGTTGAAATGCTTCTAATGTAAGTTTCGTATCCTCATTTATTGATGTCAAAAGTACCTGTTTTTTTGTTTTCTCGCTTTCTGCATCCTGATACACAGACTGAAAACCTTCAAATGCCAATCTGGACGTTGATACATGGAAAGTATATTCTCCTGCTCCAATCTTTACAGATGTTGTTTCATATACAGCATTTGCCATACGGCTGGCCGTAAAACGTTTCCAAATCAACTGATACAAACGGAACTGGTCTCTGGAAAGTGATTCTTTAATATCCGATGGTGTACGGTTAATATCGGATGGACGGATGGCTTCATGTGCATCCTGAATCTTGCCGGTGTTTTTCTTTTCATTTGGTGTGTCTGCTTCATATTCTGTACCATAATGCTCCGCAATAAATGTATGTGCTGCTGCATCTGCCTCTTCCGAAATACGTGTGGAGTCTGTACGCAGATAAGTGATAAGACCAACTGTTCCTTCCCCTTTGATATCCACACCTTCATACAATTGCTGCGCAATGCGCATCGTCTTTTGAATTGGAAAATTCAAGGCTTTAGAAGCCTCCTGCTGCAATGTACTTGTCGTAAATGGAATTGGTGCTTTCTGACGGCGTTCTCCTCTTTTTACGGCTTTTACATAGAAGTCCGCATTTTCTAAATCTTTTAATACAACGTCCATCTCTTCCTGCGAAGATGGAACAAAACGTTCTCCATTTTTTTCTGTTAATTTCGCAACAAGTGGTTTCTTTTCTCCTTCCGCAAGAAGCGATGCTTCTAAACTCCAGTATTCTTCCGGAACAAATACCGCAATTTCTTCTTCTCTGTCACAAATAATACGAAGTGCCACAGACTGTACACGCCCCGCAGACAATCCTCTTTTTACCTTTGCCCATAACAGTGGACTGATTTTGTAACCTACCATACGGTCAAGAGCACGTCTTGCCTGCTGCGCATCTACCAAATCCATATCTATTTTACGTGGATTTTTTAAAGAAGCTTTTACCGCTGTTTTCGTGATTTCATTAAAACTGATGCGATAAACTTCTTTGTCTTCCAGTTTAAGCGCAAACATCAAATGCCAGGAAATTGCCTCTCCTTCACGGTCAGGGTCAGTTGCGAGATAAATTTTCTCTGCTTTCTTTACTTCTTTACGAAGTTTTGCAAGCACCTCACCTTTTCCACGAATTGTAATATATTTCGGATCAAAATCACCATCTACATCAATTCCAAGTGTACTCTTGGGCAAATCACGCACATGTCCATTGGAAGCCATAACTTCATAGTTTTTTCCAAGGAACTTTTTAATTGTCTTTACTTTTGCAGGAGATTCTACAATTACCAGGTATTTTGCCATTTTAACGCTCCTTCATTTATTCTAGTATCTTTATTCTAATATCGTACGAACGTAGTAGTTCGTGAATGTTTCTTTAATTAATCCCATCCGTTCTAAATGCTCAATAATTTCTAACAATTTTGTAATTGGATAATCTGTTTTTTCCATAAGCGTTGAAAGACTGATGGGGCGAAAATCGGTTAAACTATACACCAAGCGTTCCTCTTTTTCAAGTACATTTTTTCGAAAGTCCATCTGGGTATATACATTTTCAGTTAAAATATCCAAATCCGCTAAGAAATCTTCAACACTTTTCACAATACCCGCGCCTTGCTTAATCAACTGATTACAGCCCTGACTCAGTGGATCGGTAATTCTTCCGGGCAAAGCATATACATCCCTGCCTTGTTCTATCGCAAAATCGGCAGTAATCAAAGATCCACTCTTTTCTTTGGCCTCCATGACCACCACACAATCGCTAAGACCTGAAATAATACGGTTTCTAGCCGGAAACTGATGTGCTGCGGGCTGCATACCCGGTGGATATTCCGATATGATACCGCCTCTTTCTAAAATTTTCTCATAAAGATATCTGTGCTCCCTCGGATAACAAATATCAATCCCTGATCCAAGGACTGCAAAGGTATCTCCCTGCCCATCCAATGCACCTTTATGTGCATCTCCATCAATTCCCCTTGCCAATCCGCTGATCACCTGTGCACCGTGGTCGGAAAGTGCTCTTGCAAGAAGTCTTGTAACCTCACTGCCATATGCACTTCTGCCTCTGGCTCCTACAATGGCTACTGATTTTCGTGTCTCATCCGGAAGACTTCCTACATAATATAATGCATATGGCGGATTTGGAATATGTCTTACTTTTTTTGGAAAATTGCTCTGCTCCAAAGAAACAAAGCCTATCCCCTTTCCCATTAGTGCAAACCATTCTTTATCCACATTCCATGTTCTTCTGCTTTGCAGAATCACTTTCGCATCCTCTTCGGTCATACCCTCAATCCGCTTTAATTGTTCAAATGGTAAATGATATAATTCTTCTGCACAAATATGTTCTTCCCAGAAAAATCTCTTTTTTGCCGTACCAATTCCATGTATACCGGCAAGCCAATATGCGTATTTCATCGCTGCTGCCCTCCCCAGAATTTCGAATCTATGTTGCGATAGCGTATCGCTTCTTTTAAATGCGAAAGCGTAATTTGTTTTTTCTCATCCAAATCCGCTATGGTACGAGCTACTCGTAGAATCTTATGGTAGGTACGGGCCGTCAATGCCATTCTTTCATAGACCTCTTCCATATAGGCTTCTTCTGCCTTATCCAAATGACAAAATTCTTCCAAACGTGCAGCCGGAATCTGACTATTATGCAAAAATGGTTCTTCTTTATATCGTTCGCACTGTATCTGGTGGCATGCAGATACCCTCTGCTGAATTTCCTGAGAACTTTCTCCTTTTTTCTTTTGTTTTTGGTTCAAATCCCAAAATCCAAGCGAAGGGGCTTCGACACAAATGTCGATACGGTCTAATAATGGTTGTGAAATGCGGTCAAAATACCGCTGTAAACTTGGTAAAGAACATCTGCAGCGGTTCATATCCGGATAATATCCACAATTACAAGGATTCATGGCTGCCAAAAGCAGGAAATTTGCCGGATAGGTTACACTCATTCTAGCACGCACCAAACGAATCTCATGTTCTTCCAATGGCTGGCGCAGCACCTCCATTGTACTCTTTTGAAATTCCGGCAGCTCGTCCAAAAATAAAACACCATTGTGCGCCAGCGAAATCTCTCCTGGTTTTGGAACTATCCCGCCACCGGTCAATCCTGCAACACTTATCGTATGATGTGGAGAACGAAATGGGCGTTGTGCCATCAATGCCTTGTCATTTTTCAGCAATCCACACACACTGTAAATTTTTGACAGTTCCAAACTTTCTTCCTCTGTCATCGGTGGAAGTATCGTGGCAAATCGTTCTGCAATCATGGTCTTTCCTGCCCCTGGCGGTCCAACAAGTGCCATATTGTGAAGGCCGCCTGCTGCCACTTCACATGCACGTTTTAAAAAGGCTTGTCCACATACTTCAGAAAAATCTTTTTGCAGAAGATTTTCCATTGCATCCTCGCCTAAAAACTTTACATCTTCTCTTTCATATGGCTTGCCATTTAAAAAATGAATTACTTCGTTCAAATGGGAAAATGCAAATATGTTTGCAGATTTGACCAGCATACCTTCATTTTCATTCTCTTTTGGAATCACAAATTCCAAAATCTGATGTTCTACTCCATCCGAAACGATTGGCAGAACACCATTTACTGCTAATATCTGTCCATTTAACCCCAATTCGCCCACAAACATACGACGATTACAACTAGATTCCTCAATCAAACCTATAGACTGCAAAATCGCAATCGCAATCGGCAGATCAAAACCGGTTCCATTTTTTCGAATGTGTGCGGGGGATAAATTTACCGTGATGCGTTTGGGCGGCAGAGCTACACCCACACTATGCAATGCAGTACGGATGCGCTCCTTTCCTTCCCTGACTTCTGTGGAAAGCTGCCCTACCATCTCAAAGGAAGGCATGCCGGAACTGATATCCACTTCCACCTGAATCTGACGGGTGTAAATACCTTCTACTATGGCTGTCTGAATTTTACTATACATGTTTACTCCTATTCCAATGATATGGGAATACGGATAAAACCATGCATTATTTATAATAAGAAAAAAGATGAATATATCATACCATATCATTCATCTTTTTCAAATCTAATTTAGCAATTTTTTCAATTTTTCTAACGCACGTTTTTCAATGCGGGAAACATAGGAACGAGAAATCCCCAAGGCATCTGCTATTTCTCTCTGCGTGTATTCTTTTTCACCAAACAGCCCATATCGCTTCTTTATAATCATAGCTTCCCGTTTGGTGAGAACCTGCTCCATATGTTTAAAAAGCAAATCTACATCCCGATGAATTTCCATCTGTCTGGATATATCCACTTCATCAATAAGAAGCACCTCCATAAGATGAATCTGTTTCCCTTCTTTATCTGTTCCAATCGGTTCAAATAAAGACACTTCCATCTTGGTCTTTTTTGTCTTCCGAAAATGCATCAGCAATTCATTTTCAATACACCGGATAGCATAGGTGGCAAACCTGTTTCCAAAGTTATAATCAAAGGTAGACACCGCCTTGAGCAACCCTATCGTACCTATCGAAATCAAATCTTCTGCTTCTTCTTCGCTACTTTGATATTTCTTCGCCACATGAGCAACCAGGCGCATATTGTGCAGAATTAATTCTTCTTTTGCCTTTTGATCTCCCTGCTTTAAACGTTCTAAGCAGAGTTTTTCTTCCTCTAAAGACAAGGGGGATAAAAATGCTTTCACATTGCACCTTTTGTTCAATTCTTTTTACATTCTATGTCGCGGTCAAGTTTTCTGTGCTTTTCCGACATTGATTTATTTTTTAAAAATGGTATATTATATTATTATGGAAAGAAAAATAAGCTATACTATAACCAACGAATTTCATAACAAAACCATCGAGCAGTTCCTAAAAGCAAAGGAGTATCCACATCAGGCAATCGTACAATTAAAAAGAACCCACGAAGGAATTCTTAAAAACGGCATCTGGGCCTATGTAAATGAAAAGTTAACTGTGGGTGATACTTTATCCCTGCACCTTGTAGAGGAAGAAACCGAATCTTCTATCCAGCCTGTTTTTGTACCCCTGGACATTGTATATGAAGATGAAGATTTATTGGTCATAAATAAACCTGCAAATATGCCAATTCATCCTTCTATGAACCACTATGAGGGCACTTTGGCAAATGGACTTCTCTATTATTTCTCACAGCAAGGAAAAAGCTTTACTTTTCGCTGCATTAACCGCTTGGACCGGGATACCAGCGGGCTGACCATTATTGCAAAACATCTGCTGAGTGCCGGTATTTTAAGCCGTCAGGTTTCCAAACGTGAGATCAAACGAACCTACCGTGCAATTTGTCAGGGAAAAATCCCTGATTCCGGTACTATTGATGCTCCAATCGCCAGAGTTCATGATTCTACGATTGAACGCTGTGTGAATTTTTCGACCGGCGAACATGCGATAACGCATTACAAGCGGATTGCATACGATTCCAAAAAGGATTTGTCTCTTGTGGAACTTCGCCTTGAGACCGGACGCACGCACCAGATTCGGGTACACATGAAGCATATCGGCCATCCGATTATTGGGGATTTTCTTTATAATCCCGATTTCCGGTACTGCAATCGTCAGGCTCTGCATTCGTACAGCCTAAGTTTTACTCATCCTTTACTTGAGGAAACACCTGTGGCATCCACACCAACCGAATCGTTCTCTGAAAATGCCGGTTCTTTGTCTTCAGCGAAAAAAGAAATGCACTTTGCATCTCCTTTTCCGGAAGATTTAAAGTGCATTTTTCAAGATTTCTAATTTTGATTTTTCATATGGAACCTTCCCTTTCAAAACTTTCGTTTTGACATAGGTGAAGGTTTCTTTTTCTCCCTTTTTCCAAAGCATTTCCAATAAGTATTCCAACATGGCACGGGTATCCGGATGCAGAATATAGTGATCTTTGCTGTTATTATAGTAATTCAGTGCACCTTTGTCCGTGTACTTGTCCTTTTGATAGTTTTTCGAGGCACTGACCCTGTCAATAAACATCTCTGCCACATAATTGAGAGGCATCTTCATGCCACACATAGCGGTACCCTCACCACCTGCTTCGCCTGCACCATAGTCTATCCAATATTCCAAATGATGCTTATTCTTTCCCTTATGATGAAGCCACGCAGAGGAGTATCCTTTTTCATAACGTTCTGCATTATTTGGACTCATATATCCTTTGTAATATCTGCACCCTACCCAAAATTCAGTTGGTCCATACTTGGACAGATCATGCAATAAGCCCTGTTTGTACAGACCAATCTGAAAACATCCTTTCATAACCAGGATTTTATGTGCGGTAATGGTGCGAAAATGCTGCCATATTTTCATAAACTCTTCCTATTATAACTATTCCGTAACTGCTCAGTACTTTCACCGTTACGCTTCTACTTTATTGTTATCTTCCTGTTTTATTTCATTTTCCTGTGCTGATTCGGTCTCCTGCGTCAATTCCGTTTTCTGTATAACTTCAATCTCTTATGCCGGTTCCATTTCTTGTACCGATTCAATCACAGCATCTGCTTCATTATTTGCTTTGACTTCTGCCTTGTTGCGTTTCCGTCTTCTTTTTGTAGTTTTTTCCTGTGGTACTTCTTTGGTTACCGCCACACAAATACTATATGCCGGAACCTGTACATGCATCTGGTCTTCGAGTTCTTCGCCATGCAATGTCCATTTCTTGCCCGGTAAAATCGGCAATGCCAGTTCCACTGCATTGGAATACATATTATATCCCACATAGAGGTCTTCTTTGCTTTTTCCTTCTTCTGCATACGCACCACAGTACATGACACCAAGACTCTTGCTGCCATGGTCAATCTGGGATATCCATGCATTTTCACCATGATAAGACATATCCGGTGCACCTACTGAACGATAATCCGTGAAACGGAATGGTGTTTCTTTTGCAATTAAACTATGCTGTTTACGGAATGCAATCAATGCTTTGATATATTCCCGGTCTTCTTTGTATTTGTTAAACAGGCTCCAGTTTACCCAGCCGGTTTCGTTATCCTGACAATATGCATTGTTATTACCAGCCTGTGTGTTGCCAAATTCATCGCCCGCCATAATCAGCGGCACACCCTGTGCAAGCATCATCATATGATATGCCAGACGCATTCTGCCTCTGCGTGTTTCGTTTACATAACGCTTTTTGCTGGCACCTTCAATACCAAAGTTATGGCTTAAATTATAGTCAGAACCATCCTGATTATCCTCACCATTCGCTTCGTTATGTTTGTTATTATACATAAACAAATCTGCCAATGTAAAACCATTATTGCTGGCTACGAAATTCACAAATCCAAAGTATACATCTTGTTTCTTCTGCTGGTTCGCAAATTCTTTGATATCGGTACTATAATGATTTAAAAGCATACGCACCGGATGCTGGTATTCTTCCTTATAAACAAATAAGTTTTTGTATTTACGGCGATCGTCAAATTCCCCATGGAATGTCTCTGCAAAAATCTTTGTTCTGCTGAGCAGCGGATCACGCACAATACTGCCAATTGGGAGATTTGCTCCGATAACATGAAATCCGTCCACATGATATTCTTTTGTCCAAAAATGTAGTACATCCATAATCAATACATGGCTTATATTTGTTGGGAAATGCATTTCCATCACACATTCCATACCATTGTCATGAAGTGCTTTTACTAATTTCTTAAATTCTACCGATGCACGGCTTGGTTCCGATGCATACGATGCTTTTACTGCAAAATAATTTCCTTCACCATAGCCCCAGAAATTCATCTGTTTTTCTTCCTGATCAAGAATTATCGGCTGAATCATGTCCTGATGCTTCGGCTGCCATTTTACATAATCCGGAATCTGTACCTCTTCCGGAATTGCCATTTCTTCAAATTCGTAGACCGGCATCAGCTCTACAGTCGTAATTCCTAAATCCTTTAAATAAGGAATTTTATTTTTTACCCCCATAAAAGTGCCTTTTGTTTTACCTGCGGTTTTCAATCCCATGGTAAAACCTCGAACATGAAGTTTGTACATAATCATATCCGACTTCGCAATCTCCGGATTCTTATCCCCACCCCAGGCATATGAATTTCCATCAAAACCACCCATAAGCTTATACTTGTCTTCTTTTCGTGCTGCATCATTCCAGATTTCTCTGCCAACAATTACAACCGCATACGGATCCAATCGTTCTTTTCCATTAATTTCATACAAATAATTATATTCCTGCGGCGAAACCCCTGTTACAATAATTGAACGCAAAGATCCCCTGCAAAATTCCTCTGGTACAGATACAAATTCTTTTTCTTTGGTCGTTTTATGAATGAGTATAATACGACAGACATCTTCTTTCTCCGCCTCAAATGTGAAAATAATTTGATTTTTTGATACTTTTGCACCTAATGTAAGGTAATTTCCTTCTTTCACAACTAAACTCATGCTGCCTCCATCTTCTTGTCTTTCTTAGTGTTATTTTTCTTTGCTAAAACATTATATATACATTTTTATTATACCTTTTTTCTGAGAATTTGTACATAAAATTGTAAAGATTCTTATAATTATTCGTGAATAAATAGTAATCAATTGACAATCCCTATATTCAGATATAAGATTAGTTTATATACTAATAAGAAAGATTGAGGAATGTATTATGTCAGAAAAAGTTACACCTGTTACTCCAGAAGAAGTAGATGATATCCGCGTAACCCTTGATACCGAAGATGGTGAAATCGTCTGCCGTATTCTTACTATCTATGAAGTAGATGGACAAGATTATATCGCTCTTATGCCTTTGGACGAAAACGATCAGGATAATGCAGAAGGTGCAGTTTATCTTTACCGATATGCAGAAGATGAAAATGGCATGCCTTCTGTAGAATACATTGATGATGAAGATGAATACGAAGCTGCTGCAGACCGATATGATGAATTATTGGACGAAGATTTTTACAATTCTATCGAAGATTAATTTATGCAAAAATCTTATGACCACCACGAAATGTGGTGGTCGTTTTCTTATATATATACAAACATGAGAAAGAACCTTTGCATGCATCATTATGCTCTTTTATACCATTTTTTCTCATTTGTAAATTCCTCTTTCCTTTGGCTTGAAAATGCTGTAGTTCTTTTGAGCTATCCCGAAAAAGTATTTGGAAATCCAAAAGCATTGCTGGCTTTTCTCAGCACAGATGTATCCTTGACAACAAATGAGATTCTTTCGTGCTACGTATGCCGGTGTCCAATTGAAGTATTTCTCAGACAACGCAAGAATAAACTGGCACTAGAGAGTTACCAGATACGTTCTGCGAAAGGCATTCAAAGATACTGGCTGCTGATGTCGCTGGCACATTATATCTGCGTCATGGGAACTGGAAAATCCTGTTCTTTCGAAAACGGATATCATCAGATCTGTGACATCATCCAACAAGAAAAATATCGGTATCTGTTTCAATTTGCAAAAGCAAGCAATAATTTTGAATCATTCATGAAATTAGCAGTATAGTTTTGTGCATTTTTTCGAATTTGCTTTAGTAGATATGGGGATTACTCCCCATATCCCTACACAAAACCGCA
>CAYVGA010000004.1:0-38146 GCA_964449855.1 uncultured Lachnobacterium sp. | reverse complement strand
TTGGTAAAAGAAGTTGCAAAAGGGTTTGGAAAATAGTGGTTTGAAAGATGAGGTACAAAAATTGAAAAAAGTACTTATACTTGGTGGAACCGGTGCAATGGGAAAAGCATTGGTGGAATTGTTGGATAAATCAATATATGAAGTGTATGTTACTTCCAGAAAAAAGTATGAGAGTAATGAAGCGGTTTATCTGCAGGGGAATGCACATGATGTATCTTTTTTGGATTCTATTTTAAATCTTCAGAAATGGGATTCTATTGTTGATTTTATGGTTTACCAGACAAGTGAATTTGAGCATATTATATCGATGATTTTGCCCAAAACAAAGCAATATGTTTTCAACAGTTCCGCAAGGGTATATGCTCCGACAGAAAATTTGATATGTGAGGATTCACCAAGGCTTTTAGATGTCTGTGAGGATGCAGAGTATGTATCGACGAATGAGTATGCTTTAGCAAAAGCACGCGAAGAAAATTATCTGATGAATTCAAGTTATAAAAACTGGACAATTATAAGACCTAGTTTGACTTATAATGACAACAGAATGCAGTGTGCACTTTGGGAAAAAGAAGAATGGTTGTATCGTGTTTTAAATGGAAAAAGTATTATTTTTCCTAAATCAATGATGGATGTGAGAACAACCATGAGTTATGGGTGGGATGTTTCAGTGGCATTATCAAAAATGATATGCAACAAAAAAGCTATAGGTGAAATAGTTCATATAGCAGGAGCGGAAGCAGTTACCTGGGGTGAGGTATTGCAGATTTATATAAAAGCTATAAAAGAAACAATCGGAAAAGATGTAAAAGTATGTTATGTGGATGACTGGCAAGAGGTAAGCCGGAAATGTAACAGATATTATCAGGCGAAATATGCCAGAGCAATTCCTCGTGAGTTTAGCTCAGAGAAGCTGGAAAATCTGATTGGAAAAACAGATTTTGTTCTACCAGAAGAAGGATTAACCAGATGTATTCAGAATTTTGTTGCCGATGGAAGCAGATTTGGTGCTGTTAATTGGAAAAACAGAGGCTGTTTGTGACCGGATTGCAGGGGAACAGAGTTCTTTAAAAGAATTTGCAGGTATGAAACAAAAATTAGCCTATTTAATAGTAAGGTATGTTCCGATTGTGTTTGATTTCATATATAAATAGAATTTATTAAAATCCAAAACTACAAATGCTTCCTCTGTAAGAGTAAAGTACAGAGGAAGCATTATAATTTTCTTGGAGGTTGTAAATAATTGCTTCTTCATTATCATCCACTTGATTATAAACAATCTGTTCGTCAATTGCGCATCGAATTGTTTCGTCTTTCAGCAGGGATTCAAAAGTGGTTTTATCCGTTTGTTTCTTTCGCGTATTAATTTTCCAATTAAGTGATTGGAACTGGTATTTGCCCTAATATTCAAAGTTTTGTATGCCGATACCGATAGTTCCTGCCATAATAGATATGCCTCCAATTTCTGAGTTATAAAGTATGATCCGTCACCAATTCCACTGGACAATGATCGGAACCAAAAATATCTGTATGAATCTTCGCGTCCACAAGTCTGTCGTTCATGGAAGCAGAAGTGATAAAATAGTCAATTCTCCATCCGGAGTTCTTTTCCCTGGCTTTGAAGCGGTAAGACCACCAGGAATAAATTTGTTCCATATTCGGATAAAAATGACGGAATGTATCGGTAAATCCGGCTTCGAGGAGTTCGGTCATTTTGCCGCGTTCTTCGTCGGTAAATCCTGCGTTATGGCGGTTGGTCTTTGGATTTTTCAGGTCGATTTCGTTGTGGGCAACATTCAAATCACCGCAGAGAATTACTGGTTTTTTCGCATCTAATTCTAATAGATAGGCGCGGAATGCGTCTTCCCAGGTCATGCGGTAATCAAGGCGGGCCAATTCGTTTTGCGCATTTGGTGTATAACAGGTGATCATATAGAATTCCGGATATTCCAGAGTAATTACACGGCCTTCCTGGTCATGTTCTTCAATGCCGATGCCATAGGAAACGGAAATGGGTTCATGTTTGGTAAAAATAGCAGTTCCGGAATATCCTTTCTTTACGGCATAGTTCCAATACTGGTGATAGCCCGGCAAATCTAATGTGATTTGTCCTTCTTGTAATTTTGTTTCCTGCAGGCAGAAGAAATCTGCATCTATGTTTTCAAAAAATTCCGTGAAATTGCCTTTCTGCACGATGGCGCGAAGACCATTTACGTTCCATGATATAAATTTCATTTTGTAATTCTCCGTTCATAATTAATTGTTGTGTAAATAGTTCAATATTTACATATAAGTAAAGTAATTATACATAGAGAAAAGAAAAATAACAAGTGGAGAATCGTGCCAACTCATGTTCGGATTTATAAATTAAAAGCATGTTCATTTGTATTCTAAATTGCATAAAATCCAACGTCTTAAACTTTCGGTAATTTCAAAAATAAGCATGTTAAAAATATCAAATGCAAATTTAGCATGCTTAAATTCCAAGCAATTAAAAAAATGAGCAAGTTAAAACCTCAAAAAGCAAATTCGGCATGCTCAAATCTTCAGTAATTTCAAAAACAAGCAAGCTGAAATTCCAAAATACAAATTCAGCATGCAAAAATTCCAAACGAATTCAAAAACAAGCAAGCTAAAATCCGCAAAAGCAAATCCAGCATGCCGAAATTCCCAATAAATTCAAAAACAAGCAAGCTGAAATTCAAAAAAACAAATTTAGCATGCAAAAATTCACAGCAAATTTAAAAATGAACAAGCTGAAATCTAAAAATGTAAATTCAGCATGCTCAAATCTTCAGTAAATTTAAAAAATGAGCAAGTTAAAACCTCAAAAAGCAAAATCGGCATGCACGAATCTTCAGTAATTTCAAAAACAAGCAAGCTGAAACCACAAAATGCAAATCCAGCATGCAAAAAATTCCAAACGAATTCAAAAACAAGCAAGCTGAAATCCTCAAAAGCAAATCCAGCATGCCGAAATTCCCAATAAATTCAAAAACAAGCAAGCTGAAATTCAAAAAAACAAATTTAGCATGCAAAAATTCACAGCAAATTTAAAAATGAACAAGCTGAAATCTAAAAATGTAAATCCAGCATGCAAAAATTCCAAACGAATTCAAAAACAAGCAAGCTGAAATCCTCAAAAGCAAATCCAGCATGCCGAAATTCCCAATAAATTCAAAAACAAGCAAGCTGAAATTCAAAAAAACAAATTTAGCATGCAAAAATTCACAGCAAATTTAAAAATGAACAAGCTGAAATCTAAAAATATAAATCCAGCATGCTCAAATTTTAGTAATTTCAAAAACAAGCAAGCTGAAATCCCAAAATGCAAATTCAGCATGCTCAAATGTTCAGTAATTTCAAAAACAAGCAAGCTGAAATTCAAAAAAACAAATCCAGCATGCAAAAATTCAAAGCAAATTTAAAAATGAACAAGCTGAAACCCAAAAATGCAAATCCAGCATGCTCAAATGTTCAGTAATTTCAAAAATGAGCAAGTTAAAACCTCAAAAAGCAAAATCGGCATGCACGAATCTTCAGTAATTTCAAAAACAAGCAAGCTAAAATTCAAAAAAGCAAATCCAGCATGCAAAAATTCCCAACAAATTCAAAAACAAGCAAGTCAAAAACTCAAAGTGCAAATTTGACATGCCCTATGATTCAAGTGATAAAAATGAAGACATGTTGATATTTTAGAATGACCGCATAGCTGAACTGCCATAAGTTATAGAAATTACCCGTATTATAACTTATTTTGTGAATAACTATAAATAATAGTTCTTTGACGTTTCTATTGCCTACAATTATAATAGTCTCAACACATGTATCAATGCACTAAAGTGCTGATGCAAAAATAGGAGGAATAAAAATATGAAAAAATTTAAAAAGGTTGCAGCACTTGCAGTGGCTGCAATGATGGCATTGTCCATGACAGCATGTGGTGGATCAGGTGAAGAAACATATCAGGTTGGTGTTTGCCAGCTTATCGAACATCCGGCACTTGATGCAGCAACACAGGGATTTCAGGATGCATTAAAAGACAAACTTGGTGACAAAGTAGATTTTGATGTACAGGTAGCAGGTGGAGATTCTACAACTTGTACTCCAATTACAACCACATTTGTATCAAACCAGTATGATTTGATTATGGCAAATGGTACAGCAGCATTACAGTCAGCAGCATCTTCTACAGCAGATATTCCGATTCTTGGAACATCCATCACAGACTATGCAACTGCGTTAAGTATGGATGATTGGACAGGCGTAACTGGTACAAATATCTCTGGTACATCTGACCTTGCTCCACTTGATCAGCAGGCAGCTTGTTTAGCAGAATTATTCCCGGATGCAAAGAAAGTTGGTATCCTTTACTGTTCAGCAGAAGCAAACAGTAAATATCAGGCAACTGTAATTGCGGATGAATTAAAGAAATTAGGATATGAAACAGAAGAATTTACATTCACAGACTCCAATGACGTAGCACAGATGACAAAGAATGCATGTGATAACAGTGACGTTATCTATGTTCCAACAGATAATATCGTTGCAAACTGTGCAGAAGCAATCAACAACGTAGCACTTCCAGCTAAAACACCAATTTTCGCTGGTGAATCAGGAATCTGTTCCGGTTGTGGTGTTGCAACACTTTCCATTGACTACTATGACCTTGGATATGAAACAGGTCTTATGGCATATGAAATTTTAGTAAATGGAAAAAATCCTGCAGAAATGCAAATTCAGTTTGCACCAGAGACAACAAAGATGTATAATAGTGCCAATGCTTCTGAATTGGGTATTACAATTCCAGAAGACTATACTGTAATAGAATAGTGAGGATGTATTAACAATGGTAACAACAGTAATGGTAGCATTAAACCCAATTGCATTTTTTAATGCACTTCCGGCCAATGTTGCGCAGGGGCTTATCTGGGGTGTCATGGCATTAGGTTTGTATATTACATTCCGTTTGCTGGATTTCGCAGATTTGACCGTGGATGGTTCGATTGCAACAGGTGGTGCAGTGACCGTTATATTGACGACGAACGGCTGGAATGTTTGGGCGGCACTTTTGGTAGCAACATTAGCAGGTATGCTTGCAGGCTTATGTACAGGTATTTTACATACTAGATTCGGAATTCCACCAATTTTGGCAGGTATTTTGACACAGATTGCATTATATTCCGTGAACCTTCGTATTTTAGGTGGTTCAAATAAGTCACTTAGTGTGGATAAGTACAACTTGATTTTAAGTTCAAGAAATGTACCGGCAGCAATTATTGCAGGAGTTCTGTTTTGTGCAGCTTTGATTGGTGCGATGTATTGGTACTTTGGTACGGAGCAGGGTTCCGCAATTCGTGCAACCGGATGCAATCCGGCTATGAGTAAAGCACAGGGTATTAACAATGACAATATGGAACTGATTGCACTCTGTCTGAGCAATGGTCTTGTAGCAATGTCAGGTGGTCTGTTATCACAGTTCCAGGGATTTGCAGATGTAAATATGGGTCGTGGTGCTATCGTTATTGGCTTGGCAGCCATTATTATTGGTGAAGTATTCTGTGATTCCATTATCGGTAAAAAAGCAAATTTTGCTATGAGACTTGGATTTGTAGCATTTGGTGCGATTGTTTATTATATCGTAATCGGTATCGTTATCTGGCTCCGAATGAATCCAAACGATTTGAAATTATTCACTGCATTGATTGTAGCTGTTTTTCTTGCAGTGCCAAATTTACGTGCACAGCGTAAGAATTCATTTGCAATGGCAGGAAAACGTAGTGCTGCAGCGTTAAAAGCAGAGAAAAAGGAGGTCTAGCAGATGTTACAACTGAAAAATATTCATAAGACCTTCAATTTAGGAACAATCAATGAAAAAGTGGCATTAAATGGAGTGGATTTAGTATTAAACGAAGGTGACTTTGTAACCGTTATCGGTGGTAACGGTGCAGGAAAATCTACGACATTAAATGCGATTGCAGGTGTGTGGCCAATCGATGAGGGGTCAATCTTAATTGATGGTATCGATGTAACCGGTCTGCCGGAACACAAACGTGCACAGTATCTTGGACGTGTGTTTCAGGATCCTATGACAGGTACTACAGCGACCATGCAGATTGATGAAAACCTGGCACTTGCGGCACGTCGTGGAAAACGCCGCGGGCTTGGCTGGGGTATTACACACGAAGAGAAAAAACAATACAAAGAATTATTAAAGATGCTTGATTTAGGTTTAGAAGACCGTATGACTTCAAAAGTAGGACTTCTTTCCGGTGGTCAAAGACAGGCACTTACCCTGCTTATGGCAACCTTGCAGAAACCAAGACTTCTGCTTTTGGACGAACATACAGCAGCACTTGATCCTAAGACAGCAGCGAAAGTATTAGAGCTAACCGACAAAATCGTATCCGAAAATAACTTGACGACAATCATGATTACACATAACATGAAAGACGCAATTGCGCATGGAAATCGTTTGATTATGATGCACGAAGGAAAAGTAATTTTGGATATCGGTCCGGAAGAAAAGAAAAAACTTACCGTAGAAGACCTTCTTCAGAAATTTGAAGATGTCAGCGGCGAAGAATTTGCTTCGGATAAAGCACTTCTTGGTTAATTATAACTATAATGATATGGTACATTTATAGAATGTGAGTAACTATTCAGTACAGCACAAAACACTTGCTGTTTTGTGCGTAAGAACATGAATCAGGTGTGAGAAAACCCATCTGCGAAGCAGATTTTTCATGGGTTTGCGAATCGTATTTATGAAAGTACTGAATAAATACGAATGTGACATAATCAACAGGCAGCCTCAAATAGCTGCCTGTTACTTTGTTGTGCTTAAACTATTATGAAAAAAAGCTTGTTTGAAAAATAAAAAAGTGATATTATGCAGAACATAGGTATAAAATTAAGTAATTATGAATTACAGCTCAAAACGCCTGCTGTTTTGAGCGTGAGAACATGATTCAGGTGTGAGAGAACTCTTTGTTCTGGGTTTGCAAATTGTAATTATTCAGTACCTGAATAATTATAGAATAGAAAATAAGGAAGAAGATATGTTACAGAAAATTGATGATTTTATCTGGGGAATACCACTGATTGTTTTAATTTTATCCGTAGGTATTTTCCTCACGATTCGTTTGCGGGGATTACAGGTTACAAAACTTTCGCAGGCAGTAAAAAATATTTTCAAAAATGACAAGAATGGAAAAGATGGCGAAGTTTCTAGTTTTGGAGCACTCTGTATGGCTTTGTCAGCGACAATTGGAACTGGCAATATTGTAGGGGTCGCTACAGCTATCGTAACGGGCGGACCGGGTGCATTGTTTTGGATGTGGATTGCAGCTTTGTTTGGAACGGCCACAAAGTATGCAGAATGTCTTCTGGCAATCAAATACCGTGTGGTAGCAAAGGATGGCCATGTAGTAGGCGGTCCATTTTACTATATTGAAAATGGAATGGGCAAAAACTGGACCTGGCTTGCGAAGATGTTTGCAGTGTTTGGTGTCGGTGCAGGTCTTTTGGGTATCGGTACATTTACACAGATCAATGGAATTACAGGTGCGGTAAAGAGTTTCTTTGATCCGAACAGTGTTAATACGGTTGCGTTATTTGGACATGAATATTCCTGGGCAGTGGTGATTTCCGGATTGATTATTACGGCATGTACAGCTTTGGTACTGATTGGCGGTGTCAAGCGAATTTCCAAAGTGGCAGAATTTATTGTGCCATTTATGGCAATTTTTTACATAAGTGCATGCGTTATCATTTTGATTACACATGCATCTGAAATTCCGAATGCATTTATAGAAGTTATAGAAAGTGCATTTGGACTGCGTGCTGCAGCGGGTGGTGCTTTGGGTTCCATTATGATTGCAATGCAGAAAGGGATTGCAAGAGGTATTTTCTCAAATGAAGCCGGTCTTGGTAGTGCACCAATCGCAGCGGCTACGGTAAAGACAGATGAACCGGTAGAGCAGGGGCTTGTATCTATGACAGGAACTGTGATAGATACCTTGATTATTTGCACGATGACAGGATTTTCCATTTTAGTAACCAATACTTGGGATATTGGTCTGGAAGGTGTGGATGTAACCATGGCAGCTTTTCAGGCAGGACTCCCATTTCCGGCATCGGTTTCATCGTTTGTTCTTATGATGTGTTTGGTGTTTTTTGCTTTTACAACCATTTTGGGATGGGATTATTATAGTGAAAGATGTATGGAATATATTGTAGGAGATAAGCCGGAGCTGATTAAAGTATTTCGCTGGATTTATATTCTTGCGGTGTTCATTGGACCATATATGACTGTTTCTGCAGTTTGGACGATTGCGGATATTTTTAACGGATTGATGGCGTTTCCAAACTTGATTGCACTTTTTGCATTAAGTGGTGTGGTTGCAGCAGAAACAAAGAAATATTTTGATAAACAGAAGTAAAATAAGAGAGGAGAACTTTAGGATGAAAGGTTTTGCAGCAGAATTTAAGAAATTTATTATGAGAGGAAATGTTATGGATATGGCTGTCGGTGTAATTATCGGTGGTGCATTTTCAACCATAGCGACTTCTTTGAATACAGATGTTATTTCACCAATTTTAGCAGTATTTGGTGGTGTGGATTTTTCACATTTAACATTGAAACTGGGTGCAAATGAAACGTCACCTGTATTAAATTATGGTAATTTTATTACGGCCGTAATTAACTTTTTGATAACAGCATTTGTGGTATTTGTTCTGATTAAAATGATTAATATGGTTGGAGACAAACTGGCACCAAAGAAAGAAGAAAAACCTGCAGCACCGACAACCAAAAAATGTCCATATTGTATGAGTGAAATTGCAATTGAGGCAACACGTTGTCCGCACTGTACGTCAGAAATTTAAGAAGTGATACAACTTTCAGTCCGGCTCAAAACACTTGCTGTTTTGAGCGTAAGAACATGATACAGGAGTGAGCAACCCCATTAGTGCAGCTGATTTCTCATGGGGTTGTGAATTTTTCGTATTCAGTTACTGAATAGGAAAGAAGCGAGCGTAGATATATTGTATACAAATTATACATATCTATGCTCGTTTTTCTCTTTTTTTCGGTAAAAATGTTGCATAATCCACTATGTTTTTATATAATGTATGAGATATAGTGTAACTATTCAGTGAAGCAATAGATAAAGAAGGGACTTGGATCATGATACAGGAAACTATTTCCGGTTATATATTGGAACAGATGAGCGATATAATACTTGTATTTGACGATCGTGGTCTAATCAGTTATGCCAACCGGGCAGCAGAGACATTACTGGATTTTGAAAAACAATTAATAGGTGCTCACATCAGTGAGATTCTTCCAAATGAATTTACAGAAACAGAAGATGGGTTTGACACAGAGATTTCTTTAGGAAGCAGTATCGTTTATGAGATGATGGCATATCGTATGAATCGGACCTGTTTTGCCGTAGAGGCGAAATTTTCAGATATGAATGAAGATTTTGAATATGTCTGTATCTTAAAAGATGTTTCAAATCGCAATTATTTAGAAAAGCGTGTGAAACAGGTGGAGCAGGATGCAAAAGATGCCCTGAAAGTAAAATCTGAATTTGTTGCAAATGTAACACATGAACTTCGTACACCGGTAAATGGACTTTTGGGAAATACCAGAGAACTGCTTACCAGAGTGGAAGATGAAAAATGCAGAAGAATTTTGGATTTGATGGAACGCGGATGTACGGATATGCATGCACTTATTAACAATATTCTTGATTTTTCAAAGTTAGAAGCCGGTAAATTTACATTAGAAAAAAGAGAATTTGATTTCCGAAAGATGTTAGATTATGTAAAAGGGAATCATTTACATAAAATTACAGAAAAAGGTTTGGAATTTTTCGTAACAATTTCACCGGAAGTACCGACAATGGTTATCGGTGATGAGCTTCGTATCGTACAGGTTTTAAATAACCTGATTTCGAATGCGACGAAATTTACATCTGTTGGAAAGATTGCAGTCGAAATTGTAAAAACCGCACAGACGGAGAATCGTGCAGAACTGTTCTTTTTGGTAACAGACTCAGGTGTCGGTATTGCCAAAGAGAATTTAGATAAATTATTTAAGAGCTTTTCACAGGTAGATGCCTCTATTTCCAGAAAATATGGTGGTACAGGTTTGGGACTCAATATTAGCAAACAGCTTGTGGAAATGATGGGTGGAACTATTACGGTACAGAGTGAGTTGAATAAAGGGACTATCTTTTCATTTTCGGTATGGGTGGAATTGCCGGAGACAGAACAGAAAGCAGAGTCTGTTACGGTTGACCGTACGGCACTTCTGTTAGGTGCAATGCAGCGAACCGAATCGGAAGGTCAGCTAAAAGAATTTGGTTCCGAAGAGAACAAAGCAGAACTGGAGAAGAATCTATCCAAATTGATTCTTTGTGTAGAGATGGATAATTGGGAAAAAGCAGAAACTTTTATGACTGCAATTAAGCAGTTAACCGATGCAGCACCACAGGAAGTTCGGACAGGAGCACTCCGCTTGAAAATGGCCGTACAAAAAGGGGATTATGACAAAACAACTGCTGCATATGAAACGCTGCAAAACTTATTGCACACGGATGAAAGAACCCATATGTAAGCGGTAATTGTTGGACTATAATAGTCAGTCGACAGGCAGAGCTCTTATAAAGAGTGTTTGGAGGAGAAATGTTACGAATATTGATTATAGATGATGTGGAAACGAACCGATTTGTGTTACGAAATATTATTATGGATATGGGATATCAGCCGGTGCTTGCAGAGAATGGAATGCAGGGTCTGAAAATCATGGAGCGTATGCTTCCAGATTTGATTTTGCTGGATGTTGCCATGCCGGAAATGGATGGTTTTGAATTTGCATCAATTATAAAAAAAGATGTAAAAACAAGAAATATTCCGATTATTTTTATTTCAGCTTTTGATGCACCGCAGGATATTGTGAAAGGCTTTGAGGCCGGTGGAGCTGATTATGTGACGAAACCATTCATTCAGGAAGTCGTAAAGTCACGTGTGGATGTGCAGTTGAAATTGGCAGAAATGAATAAAACACTGGCAGAAACGAATCGCAGATTGCAGATTTCGGTAGCGGAGCAGATTCATCAGTTAGAAGCAGAAAAGAAAAAGGTATTATACGCGCTTTTGGTAATTGTACGTAAAAATGCTTTGTTTGACGAGGAACATATTGAACGTTTGAAGTACAATTGCCGTGTACTGGCACAGGCGATGCAGTTATCACCAAAATATGAAAGCATTGTGTCAGATACATTTGTGGAAACAATCGAACTTGCAGCACCCTTGTGTGATTTAGGCATGCTGGGAATTCCGTTGGATATTCTGCAGAAAAAAGCATCTCTGGATGAATCGGAAAAAGAGGTTGTTCGAACCCATACAGAAATCGGAGCGCAGATTTTGGATGATATCAAGAGTGACAGTGATTATAATGATTTTCTTGACATGTCTAGAGAAATCGCATTATATCATCACGAGAAATGGGATGGAAGCGGGTATCCGTATGGAATATCCGGCAATGCAATTCCATTGCCGGCACAGATTGTATCTCTCATTTCACAGTATTGTGCGATGACAGAAAATCGTGCATATCGGGGGCCATATGAAAAAGAAGCAGCACTTACTATGATACAGGAATCTTCCGGAGAAGAATTTAATCCGGAGATGGTTGCTATTTGTAAAAAGATTGCAAGACAGTTAAGATAAGAGGTAGGACTATTGAATGGTATATCAAACGAGGAATATCTGCGGATTGCCCGTTTTTTAAAAGGGAAATACGGGATTGATATGAGTCGTAAAAAGGAAATTATTGCAGGGCGTTTAGAGAATTATATCCGTATGAATGGATGGAATTCCTATACGGAATATATGAATGCAGTAGAAGCAGATACAAGTGGAAATTTGGAGAAAAAACTCGTCAATCTTCTTTCTACCAACCATACTTATTTTATGAGAGAGCCGGAGCATTTTCATTATTTCCGGCAGGCAGTGCTGCCTTGGTTGAAACAAAAAGAAGCAAAAACAAGAGATTTACATATATGGTGCGGAGCATCTTCGACCGGTGAAGAGCCTTATACGATAGCCATGGTTCTAATGGACTTTTTTGGACTAGAGCATAGTGAGTGGGACACACAGGTGTTAGCGACAGATGTTTCGACGGATGTACTTCGAAAAGCGATGGCGGGAGAATATACGCCTGAGCAGATTGCGGTACTTCCGGAACATTGGAGACGGAGATTTTTCCGCAAAAAAATAAATGAAAATAACTATTATGTGACAGAGGAATTAAAACGTGAGGTTCTGTTCCGTAAATTTAATTTGATGGAGCCATTTCCATTTCGTAAAAAAATACATGTTGTCTTTTTGCGGAATGTCATGATTTATTTTGACGAAAAAACCAAGCGGGAATTAATTCAAAAGATTTATCATGTGTTGGAACCGGGGGGCTATCTGTTTATTGGACAGACAGAAACGATTAATAAAGAATATTGTCCATTTGAACATGTAAGACCATCGGTATATAGAAAAAAAGAATCGTAATGAGGAAAATTATGCGTAAAATAAAAGTGCTTGTAGTAGAGGACTCTCTGTTTTTCCGAGAGCTTCTCGTAAAACATTTGAATCGCGATCCGGCATTGGAAGTTGTAGCCAGTGCAAGGGATCCGTTTGAAGCAAGAGATATGATTGTAAAACATAAACCGGATGTTATGACGCTGGATATCGAAATGCCGCGTATGAATGGGATTGAGTTTTTAAGAAAACTGATGCCGCAGTATCCAATGCCGGTTGTTATGATTAGCTCGTTAAGTGACAAGGTATTTGATGCCTTAAATGCCGGAGCAGTAGATTTTGTTGTAAAACCGGCAATGTCGGATCGTAAAAAATTAGAAGAATTGATGACAACAGAGCTTCCAATTAAAATCAAGATTGCTTCTACGGCCAAAATTGGCAATATTAAAAAGAACGCTGTTCCACAGTTGACGGAAGCGGTGAAAGCCAAAACCAATACGAATGATTTGATTTTGGCAATTGGAGCTTCGACCGGCGGAACGGAAGCGATTGCATCTATTTTAAAGGAATTTGGACCGGATATTCCGGGAACGGTGGTTGTCCAGCACATGCCTGCCGGATTTACCGAAATGTATGCAAACCGACTCAATGACCAGTGCCGTGTAACAGTAAAGGAAGCAAAACACGGAGATAAAGTCCTGCCGGGGCAGGTGCTTATCGCACCGGGCGGTGAATGTCAGATGCGTTTGGTGAAAATCGGAGGCTCCTATCAGGTAGAAGTCAAACCGGGAGCAAAGGTGAGTGGACATTGTCCATCCGTGGATGTGTTATTTGAATCGGTTGCAAAATGTGCTTCAAACCGTGCCATTGGTATCATTTTGACCGGTATGGGAGCAGATGGCGCAAAAGGACTCTTGGAAATGCGCAAAACAGGGGCTAGAACCATTGGTCAGGATGAGTCCACATGTATTGTATATGGAATGCCAAAGGTGGCATTTGATATAGGTGCTGTAGAGTACCAGGAAAAATTAAACGATATCGCAAAAAAAACATATGCTGTATTGAATACAATGTAAAGGAGAAGACATATGAGAATTTTATTAGCAGAGGACGATTTCGTAACAAGAAAATTTATGAGTAATTTTTTATCAAAGTATGGAGAATGTGACGTAACCGTTGACGGTATGGAAGCTGTGGATGCGTTTATGATGGCTTTGGAAGAAGGCAACCCATATGATTTGGTGTGCTTGGATATTATGATGCCGGTAATGGATGGATATCAGGCTTTGGTAGGCATCCGTAACATTGAAAAAGAACGTAATATTTCCGAAAACGATGCAGTAAAAGTAATTATGGCAACTGCTTTGAATGATGAAAAGAATGTAAAAATGGCTTTTGAATTGGGATGTACGATTTACTCTGGAAAACCAATTGATCAGGAGCGTTTTGAGGAAGCATTAAGAAGACTTGACTTAGTGAAGTAGGAAGGAGCTTACCTATGGCAGACGGATTTAATACAGAAGACATGCTTGACATGTATCTGTTTGAAAATCAACAGTTGCTGGAAAAGCTTCAGGATACCGTTCTCGAACAAAAAGACGAAGAGTGTTTTGATGAAGATGCAATTAACGAAATCTTTCGTACCATGCATACCATTAAGGGTTCTTCGGGTGTCATGATGTTTGATAACATTACCAAAGTCTCACATAAGCTGGAAGATATTTTCTATGTATTGCGAGAGAATCATCCTGAAAATGTACCACATCTGAAATTGGTGGAACATGTTTTGGAAGTTGCCGATTTTATAACGGCAGAATTAGACAAAATTCAAAACGGGGAAGCTGCGGATGGGGATTCTAGTGATATCATTGCACGTCTGGATGTGTTCTTAAAAGACATCAAAGGTGAAAATGGAGCAACTACGACAAAAGAAGAGCCGAAAAAAGACACTTCTGCGCAGAAGTTTTATATTGCGCCTGTGGCGAGCAGTAACAGCAAATTTTTCCGTATCAAGCTGACCTTTAACGAAGGGGTAAACTTGGTAAATGTACATGCATATAAGGCGGTATATGCATTAAAAGAAATTGCAGAAGATTTGATTTATTCCCCGGAAGATATCATTTCGGATGAGAGTGCAGTAGAAGAAATCATGAAAAATGGTTTCCATATGCTCTTACAGACGCAGTCGTCAGAAGCAGATATTCGTGCTATTATTAAAGCCGGATATGATATTCAGGCAGTGGATGTGTTTGAAGTGACTGCTGCGGAATATCAACAGGGATTTGGAGAAGAAGAGCCACCGCAGATTACGATTGATTTGGAGTCTTCAGTAGAAGAAATTGAAGCCAAGACAGAACGGACACAGGAACAGATTATTGCAGAATCTAAGAGCAAAGCATTAGCACCGGGTGATTTCGTTATTCAGGCGAAAGAACCGGGAAAAGCCAAAAAGCTGGCAAAAGACAAAAAGAAAGCAGAAAAAACATCCTATATTAATGTGGATATCGCAAAGATGGATCAGCTTATGGATTTGATTGGTGAATTGGTTATTTCGCAGTCTGTTGTGTTACAGAATCCGGATTTAAAAGTGCCGGGATTGAATTTGGACAATTTCAATAAGTCGGCAGCACAGATGGTGAAGATTTCGACCGATTTGCAGAATGTTATCATGTCCATGCGAATGGTACCACTGTTGAATACATTCCAGAAAATGAATCGTATCGTATTTGATGTATCCAGAAAGCTTGGAAAAGATATTGAATTTGTCATGGTTGGCGAAACAACCGAAGTGGATAAGAATATCGTAGAGCATATTTCGGATCCGCTGATGCATCTCGTAAGAAATGCAGTGGATCATGGCATTGAAACACCAGAGGAAAAAGCTGCGGCGGGAAAAACGCAGCGCAGTAAGGTTACTTTATCTGCCAAAACGGAATCCGGCAAAGTTTGGATTACCGTAGAGGATAACGGAAAAGGGTTAGACCGTGTAAAAATTATGAATAAAGCACGCAATCAGGGCTTGATTGATTACAGCAAGCCGGAGAGTGCGTACACCGATAAAGAAGTATTCCAGTTTATTACATTACCGGGATTTTCGACGAAAGAAAAAGTTACCGAATATTCGGGACGAGGCGTTGGTATGGACGTTGTGTTGTCTAATATCGCTTCGGTAGGTGGAAGTCTTGAAATCGAAAGTGAAAAAGGCAAGGGAAGTAAGATGATTATGAAAATTCCACTTACCTTGGCAATTATCGATGGTATTGTTATGAAAGTAGGAGCTACTTCCTTTGTAATTGAGACGGGTGCGGTGAAAGAGTTTGTAAGAGTATCCGAAGATATGATGATTGAGGATCCGGATCATCGTGAATTTGTGATGATTCGTGGTGAATGTTATCCTGTGCTCCGTGTAGGAGACCGATATCATTTAGAAGGTCATCAGACCGATGTAGAAAAGGGCATGATGGTGATTATGGAAGTGGATGGACAGAGCGTTTGTCTGTTTGTAGACAGCCTTGTTGGCAAACAGGAAATCGTAGTAAAGCCGATTCCATCCTACATAAAGAAAGTAAAAGGCCTGTCCGGCTGTACCCAGTTAGGTGATGGAAGTATTGCCTTGATTCTTGATGGCGGCGGATTGGTAGATGGTTAAGAAAGGATATTACATATATGAGTGAAAGAGACACACAAAAAGGAAAATATGTAACCTTTAAATCCGGAAAAGAATACTTCGGTCTTAAAATTCAGTATGTAAATGAAATCATCGTGTTTCAGGAAATTACAAAAATTCCGGAGAGCGAAGATTATATCAAAGGTCTGATTAATTTAAGAGGAAAAATTATTCCGGTGATTGATGTAAGGTTACGTTTTAAACAGGAACCATTTGAGTACACCGACAGAACCTGTATCATTGTCGTAAATGTAAAGAACATTGTTGTGGGACTGATTGTAGAGCAGATTGCAGAAGTGGTTGAGATTCAGGAAGAAAATATTATCCCTTCTCCAACTGTTGGAAAAGCGGATAAATCCCAGAATAAATATGTGTATGCGATTGGAAAAGTAGGTGATCAGGTAAAACTTTTGCTTGATCCGGACAGATTATTAAATGACGAAGAAATTACTGCACTTGATCCAAATGCAGATGCAGAGAGCGAAGGGGAGGAAGAATAATGAATTTTAATAAGAATCTGAAAATGAAAACAAAGTTGATGATCAGTTTTATTATAATTGATATTTTTGTATTATTTTTACTTTATACCGGTTATACAACAGCCGCTACAATTATCACTGTTCCAAACAAAGAACATTATCTGACAAGTTATGCATATTTTACTATGGCAATAGCAATTATTGTTATTGCTATCTGTACGGGAATTATGATAGCCGTTCCTAAACAGCTTCGTAAAAACTGTGAGAATCTGATTGCGATTACGCGCGAACTTGCAAAAGGCAATATTGATGTGAAAATCCAAAAAATCTATAATGATGAATTTGGTGAAGTCGTGGATGAATATGTTATTATGGTGGAAAATATTCGCAAGCAGGCAATGGCAGCAAAAGCAGTGGCAGATGGTAATTTGACAGTAAATGTAATTCCCTCTTCCGAAGTAGATACCATGGGTAATGCGTTAAAGAATCTGGTAGAACGCAATGGAAATGCTATTGGCAATATCAATGATGCAGCATATCAGGTAATGACAAGTGCTTCTCAGGTAGCAAGTGCCAGTGAAGCATTGGCACAGGGCTCTACAGAACAGGCAAGTGCTATTGAACAGATTACTTCATCTATCAGTGAAATTGCAGATAAGACAAGAGAAAATGCAACACAGGCAAATGAAGCTGCTGATTTGGTAAGCGAAGCAATTCAGGATGTTGAAAAAGGCAATCAAGAAATGCAGGAAATGGTACAGGCGATGGAAGCCATCAACAAATCTTCCGAAAGCATTTCCAAGATTATCAAAGTGATCGATGATATTGCGTTCCAGACAAATATTCTTGCTTTGAATGCCGCAGTAGAAGCTGCTCGTGCAGGTGATGCAGGAAAAGGTTTTGCAGTTGTAGCAGAAGAAGTGCGTAACTTAGCAGCAAAGAGTGCTGCAGCTGCTGCAGAAACAGCAGAAATGATTGAAGATTCCATCGCAAAAGTAGCAGTAGGTACACGTCTTGCGGATGATACAGCAAAAGCATTGGAAGATATTTCGAATGCAGTTAAGAGAAGCGAAGTGATTATTAATAATATTGCAGAATCTTCGAACTATCAGGCAACTGCTGTTGCACAGATTAACCAGGGAATCGGACAGGTATCGCAGGTAGTTCAGAATAACTCTGCAACAAGTGAAGAATGTGCTGCAGCTAGTGAAGAACTTTCAAACCAGGCAGTACGTATGAGAGATTTGCTTGCAGTTTATAAATTAGATGAAAGCGCAGTAGTAGCTCGCTATAACGAATTAGAACGTTCAGATATTTCGGTAATGGATATGAACGAACCAGTGATTTCTCTTGGAGAAGGATTCGGTAAATATTAGTACTAATTTTGATATTAAGCAACTATTCAGGGATTGAATAATTACGATATTAAAAAATAGCAGGCTGCCGCAGTGATTTTGCGGCAGCCTCTTGTTGCCTTATCGTCGGGCAATAAGATAGGAGGCAGGTATATGGGCAAGTATGATTATTTGAAATCATATGAACGACAAATTGAAAGTATTGTTATTTTTATATCTTCAATCTATATGTTTACAGAGTTGATATTAGGATATAAAAATAACTGGAATCCATGGGGACAATTCGCAGTTTTGGGATGTCTTTTGGTGACATGGGTGTTTTTCTTTGGAAAATACAAAAGTTTTGAGACAAGAGCACATGTGACCTGTTTTTCTGCACAGATTATGGTTTTGGTATACGGAATTGAATGTGGTGATTTTTATTTAATTCTGTCTTTATTTGTCAGCTTATGTATTTTATTAGGCTTGTATGGAGTACCTAAGGCTATGATTCATCCATTCATTGCTTATAATATTTTAGTTTGGTACTACATTTTTATTGAAAAACAGCTTGTCTGGGGTGCTTATACCTCAGAGATAGGCATGGTGACCCGTATTTTACAGGGATATCTGACTTTGTTTTTAGTGGCATATTTGGTTTACCGTTATAAGGTATCACAGGAGAGCATGTTGGAGATGATTGATGCACTCCGAAAATCGGAACGTGAAAAAGATGACTTTTTGGCAAATGTCAGTCATGAAATCCGAACACCAATTAATACGATTTGTGGTATTAGTGAAATTATGTTGAAAAATGACGTCCCTATCGAAATGAAAGAGGATGTTTTAAATATTCAGTCTGCAGGACGAAATTTGATGGCTGTAGTAGGAGATATTCTGGATTACTCCGAATTACAGGAAGGGGAGTTTGAAATTATCGAGGAGAACTATTATATAAGTTCTACCATCTACGACATTATCAATATGTCCATGGCAAAAAAGAGTGAAAAGAAACTGGAGTTTATTGTGGATTGTGATGCCAGTATCCCAAGTGTTTTGACGGGGGATGAGCAGAAAATCCGAAGAGTTATTATGAATATCGTAAACAATGCCATTGAGTTTACGAGTGAAGGCTGTGTGGGTGTGCACTTTGGATACCGCAAAGAGGAATATGGCATCAATTTAGTAATTACCATATCCGATACGGGTATTGGTATGAGCAAGGAAAGTATAGAGAATTTGTTCAAGAAATTCTCACAGGCAGATATGGGACGTACTCGTAAAAAAGGCGGAGTCGGGTTAGGTCTTGCCATTGCACAGACGATTGTAAATAAGATGGGGGGATTTATTACTGTAAAGAGTGAGCTGGGAAAAGGAAGTGAATTCCGTATCGTTATTCCACAAAAAGTATACAATGAAAAACCAATTGTGGAATTTCAGGAAAAAACAACGATCAATGCAGCGGTATATATCAATATGGAACAGTTTAGGCATCCGGCCATTCGTGAGCAGTATGGCGATATTATTTCTCATATGATTGAGCAATTGAATGTAAAATGTCATGTATGCCGCAATCTGCAGGAACTGAAACGTTGGGAAAAACGAGAAGGATTTAATCAGATTTTTATCAGTTATGTGGAATATCAGGAAGATCCGCTGTATTTTGAACGTTTAGCAAGACGAAATAATGTCTATATAATTTTGGATCATTTTGATGACGCCAAAATTCAGAATAAACATTTGATAAAGATTTACAAACCATTCTTTATTTTATCCATTGTAACAGCATTGAAAAATGTGTTGTTAGACAATACAAAGAAGCATATTGATGTGGAAAACCACCAGCTTTATGCTCCGGATGCGAATGTGCTGATTATTGATGATAATCAGATGAATATCCGTGTGGTAGAGGGTCTGATGCATGCATATGGGGTACAGACAGCCTATGCTTTGAGTGGTCAGGAGGGAATCGATATGCTTTCATCCAAGAAGTACGATTTGGTATTTTTGGATCATATGATGCCTGGGATGGATGGTGTGGAAACATTTCATCATATTCGCCGTAAACAGGATGTATATTATAAAGAGATTCCAATTATTGCACTTACGGCAAATGCCATTGCAGGTGCAAGAGAAATGTTCATAAAAGAAGGATTTAATGATTTCCTGGCAAAACCAGTAGAAAGTTCGGTATTGCAGCGAACCTTAAAGAAATACATTCCAAAAGAAAAACAGAAATCCAAAGACGACAGTGTACTCCTTGAGGAGAAGGAAGTATTTACAGATACGATAGAGGATGCTTTTGTTATTGATGATTTGGATATTGAAAAAGGTCTGATGTATTGCGGCAATAAAGAAAATTATCTGCAGATTCTGACAAGTCAGCGTGACAGCGGCAGAGAAACATTGAAACAGGTACTAACGGCTTATGAAAAAGAAGACTGGAAGAATTATGTAATTTTGGTGCATGGTATTAAAAGTGCGATGATGAGTATTGGTGCAGTGAATCTTTCAGAAATGGCAAGAGGTTTGGAATTTGCAGGTAAAGGGGAAGATTACGATTATATTCATAAGAGACATGTTCCAATGACAGAGGAATATAAGCGTATTATGAAAGTTTTAGATGAGTGTCCATATTTAGAACCCAAGGTTATAGAAGAAGTTCCTGTGGAGAAACCGGAGCTTTCGCTTGCTGATTTTGAAACGAAACTTATGGAGCTGGAAAATGCCACATATGAATTTGATGGTGCGAAAGTGCTTCCTATTTTAGATAATTTGAGTACATTTGCTTATCATGGAAAAGATTTGGCGAAAGAACTGAAACCGGTTTATAAAAAAGTAGAGATGTTTGATTTTATGTCTGCTTATGAGACAGTCGTGAAAATCAAAGAGAGAGCGTAACTGTTGAGGTACTTATATGATTCGTAAAATAACAAGATTATTTATTGATGATAAATTAGATATTAAAGAGCGTCTGTTCCGAATGATTCTGGTTGTGGGAACCATAGCAGTAGGTCTGGCAATTGTGCAGGGATTTACCTTGGTAAATGCAGATAGTCTGATGCCCATTTATGCAGTAATGTTTTTGGCATTTGTATCTGCTCTGATACTTACGTTTAAATATCATAATACGGAATTATCATCTACAATATTGGGAATTGCGCTGATTGTATTAGCTTTGCCAATTATCTTTTTAAAAGGCGGTGGAGTGAATAGTGGTTCCGGAATTTGGATGTGTTTGGAAATTTTTTATGTATTTATCATGTTTACAGGCAGAAAATTAGTGGTATTTTTAGTCCTGACCATCTTGATTGATATTGGATGTTATGTGATATCTTATTTGTTTCCGGAGCAGATTGTAGAGCTGGCAACTCCATTTGAGAAGCATTTTGATTCTATCTTTGCAGTACTGATTGTTGGAATTACCGTAGGTGTTATTATGAAGTTCCAATTAAAGGTATTCGAGAGAGAGCGAATGATAAAAGAAGAAAAACAAGAGGAGTTAGAAGTACTTAGTAAGTCAAAAGATACTTTTTTTGCTAGTATGAGTCATGAAATTCGTACACCGATTAATTCGATTATTGGTTTTAATGAATTGATTTTGCGTGAAAATCCTTCTCAGGAAGTACAGGAGTATGCAAAAAATATACAGAATGCCAGCAAAATGCTCTTATCATTGGTAAATGACATTTTGGATTTATCCCAGTTGGAAATCCATAAGATGGAATTAATTGAAGAAGAGTATAACGTGAGTACCATGTTTCGTGAACTTGTGGATATCATACATGTACGTATGACAGAAAAGGAACTGAATTTTCAGGTACAGATTGATGAACGGATTCCAATGAAACTGTATGGGGATGAACGCCGTGTGAGACAGATTTTACTGAATCTATTATCCAATGCTGTGAAGTATACGGAGGAAGGTACAGTCACGTTAAACTGTAGTTTTGAGAGGGTTTCAGAGGAACGTATTTGTATGATTGTTTCGGTTGCAGATACAGGTATTGGAATCCGAAAGGAAGAACTAGAGCATCTTTTTGATGCATTCGGACGCGTAAATTTGGAGCGAAACCGTAAGATTGAAGGTACGGGATTAGGTCTTTCGATTGCCAAACATCTGTTGGATTTGATGGGGGGAGAAATTACAGTAGATAGTATCTATACGCAGGGTTCAGAGTTTCGTGTGAAATTCGAGCAGAAGATTGCAGATAAGACGCCGATGGGTGAATTTACGATGCTGACTGCTTCGAAAAAGAAAGCTGCTTATTATGCGAAGACATTTGAGGCACCGGAGGCACATGTACTTGTGGTAGATGATGATGATTTGAGTTTGGTTATTACCAGTAAGCTGTTACAGGAAACCAGAATGACTGTGGATACAGCGAATAGTGTCGAGGAGTGTCTGAAAAAAACACAGAAATATCCATATGATTTGATTATTATGGACTATATGATGCCTACTATGGATGGCAGTAGTTTACTAAAAGAAATTCGCAGACAGGAGGCAGGTTTATGTCGAAATACGGATGTCATTTTAATGTCGGCGAATGTGGAAGAAGAAAAGAAAAACGAATACCTGTTACTTGGATTTGATGGGATTTTAGAAAAGCCGATTGATGCGGCACGATTGGAATTTGAAGTGTTGAAGCATATTCCGGAAGATATGATAGAGTATCGCAGGAAAGAGGAATTGTCTGCACAGGGGTATTATTTTGTCTCTAGAGTTTCCAAGAAACGAAAACGAATTTTTGTAACTTCGGATGGTGTGTGCGATTTGCCACAGGATTTGTTGGAAAAATATGATATTCGATTGATTGATTTGTATATTACTACAGAAAATGGTCGATTTCGAGATACAAAAGAGATTGATATTTATAATCTTTCCAGATATTTATCGGAAGAAAACAGTACGGCATATTCCATGTCGCCAACAGTGGAAGATTATGAGCATTTCTTTGCAGAAATGCTGTTGGAAGCAGATGATGTTATTTATTATTCTATGGCAAAAGCTTCCGGACGCTGTTTTGAAAATGCGACAGAAGCAGCAAAGGGCTTTTCAAGAGTACATATTGTGGATTCCACCCATATTTCTACCGGACAGGGGCTTTTGGTGCTGCATGCAGCAAAAATGGCAATAGAGGGTGCTACAATTGCACAGATTCTGGCAGAATCAGAAAGTGTAAAGCATAAGATACATGCGTCATTTATTTTGCCGGGAACAAAAATCTTATATCAAAAAGGTTTTACGGATAAAGTTACTGCTAAGGTTTGTGAGTTGTTCCGTCTGCATCCGGTATTGGGGACTTTACATAGCAAGGTAACGGTACTTGGGGTAAGAGCAGGCAGATTGGAACGGGTTTGGAGAAAATATATTCGTTTTCATCTAAGAAATTCTGCAAAGACCGATGACCGAATTATTTTTGTTGTACATGCGGGCTGTAATGTAAAACAGCAGGAGCTTATTTTAGATGAGATTAACCGCTATATGAAGTTTAAACAGGTGGTATTTACACAGGCATCTACCGCAAGTACCTGTAATTCGGGTCTGGGTTCCATTGGACTGGCAGTATATAGACGTAAATAAAGCAAGAAAAGGAGTAATTATGGAAACTATTTTTGAAATTTTAAAAGCATTATTATTTGGTATCGTGGAAGGTATTACAGAATGGCTTCCGGTTAGCAGTACAGGACATATGATTTTATTAAATGAGTTTGTAAAATTAGATGTTAGTGAACAGTTTTGGAATATGTTTTTGGTTGTGATTCAGTTGGGGGCAATCCTTGCAGTAGTATTGATTTTCTGGAATACAATTTGGCCATTTGCGATGGCACGAAGTGTAGATCGTTTGGAAAATATGGGAAGACGCGGATTCTGGCAGCAGAAATACTGGCTGGTGGGACCGTTTGCAGTAAAAATGGAAATTATCATTAACTGGCTGAAAATTGTAGTAGCATGTCTTCCAGCGATTGTATTTGTTGTTTTGGATTTGGATGATATTTGTGACTCTTTATTCTATAATGCAGTAGGTGTATCGATTGCGTTGATTGTGTTTGGTATTGCATTTATCGTAGTAGAAAACCAGAATGCAGGTAGAAATGCAAGGATTATGGAAATGTCGGATATTACATGGAAAATGGCAGTGCTTATTGGTATTTTCCAGCTTTTGGCTGCTGCTTTTCCGGGAACTTCCCGTTCCGGTGCTACGATTATTGGTGCATTGTTAATTGGTATTTCCAGAAAAGCTGCAAGTGAGTTTACCTTTATTTTGGCAATTCCGGTTATGCTGGGTGCAAGTTTGTTAGAACTTTTGGATTTTGGTTTCAATTTAACCGGAACGGAAATTGTGATTCTTTTGGTAGGTATGATTAGTGCATTTTTAGTAAGTATTTTTGTTATTAAATTCTTATTGAGTTATATCAGAAAACATGACTTTAAAGTGTTTGGATGGTATCGAATTGCATTGGGCATTGTTGTACTTTTGTGTGGATTTATAGGAATTATCTAGGTTTAGCGTAATTGAATATTTGGAATATCCGGAGTTAGAAGAAATCAATGTTGAAGTTTTATTGTGCAGATATTACCTTGCTGGAAGACGCAGAGGTGTTCGATGCGTGGCTTTCGAAAGTAGATATACAGCGAAGAGAGAAAGTACTTCGCTGTAAGCAGGAAAAGGATAAACAGCGTTCACTTTTAGCTGGTGTGTTATTACGATATGCGTTGGAACAAGAGGGCATGGAGTATGAGACGCTTGAATTTGCATCTACACCGGAAGGAAAGCCGTATCTGGTTTTGCATCCGGAATTGCATTTTAGTCTTAGCCATGCAGGAAGTTATGTGGTTTGTCTGCTGAGTGATACCCCTGTGGGAGTGGATATCGAGTGTAAAGAAAGAGCAATTTTTCAAAATGGAAAAAAAGAGCGTCTTTTTGCAATGGCAGAAAAATGTCTGGCAGAAGAAGAATGGAATGTATGGAAAGAGAGTACAGAGCAGGTAGAGAAGTTTGTAGAGTATTGGACAAAAAAAGAAGCGTACAGTAAGGCTGTTGGTAAAGGTCTTGGTATGGATTTTTCAAAAATAGATACAGAGACAAATAAGCATGATTTTTGGTCTGTCTGGATGTCGGATGGATATTGTGTGAGTATATATGATTCGAAAGGGAGATATAAAGCGTATATGTATGATGAATTGACTGCAAAGGACATTCAAAAGATGGAAGAGGAAATCGAGCATCGCAAACTGGTTATCCGTAAGCAGGCTTTGGAAGATGTGAAAGAAGCCAGAGCACATGGTGATTTAAGCGAAAACTTTGAGTATAAAGCAGCGAAGAAGTTTAAAAATGAAAACGAGAGCCGTATCCGCTATTTGGAAAAAATGATTCGTACGGCGAAGGTGATTTCTGAAGATTCTGCAGAAGATGAAGTTGGTATGAATAATACAGTGGAATTGTATTTTGAAGAAGATGATGAGACAGAGGTTTATAAAATTGTAACAACAGTTCGCAGCAATTCTTTGAAAAATCTAATCAGCAAAGAGTCACCGTTAGGTGCAGCAATTTATGGTCATAAAGTAGGAGACCGTTGTGAAGTAAAAGTGAATGATACCTATTCTTATTTTGTACAGATTAAGAAAATTGAAAATACAGTAGATGATGGCAGTGATGAGTTGAGAAAATTTTAAAGTTTTTAAGATGTAGATTTTTAAATCGGCCCATTAGGATAGAAAACCGGATGTGGCTGGTGCGATTATGGACAATTTATCACATATCTATATACGAAAGTAGAACGATGTTATTATCGTTAACAAGAATGAAAATACGGGGTAATTTAAAATGAAAACAGAAGAATTAGTAAAAAAACTTGCCGATATGGCAAAAGATACAAAATATGGAAGAATCAAATGGAATGTAATCTGTCAGACAACAGAGTATAATGATCCGACATCTAAGCCACAAATCGAAGAAGATGGTGTGTTGTGGACGGTAGATGAATGTTATTTATCATTTCATTGTGAATATAAGGGAACTGAATTTTTGATGATTACCTATGAAATGATACATAGCACTGCAGATTCCATTAAAACAACAAATATGGTATTCTTGCCGCCACTTGGTATCCGCTATCTTGATGTAAATGTATTACTTCCATTTGCGGTAGAAAATACAAATATGCTGAGTTATCAGATACAGAGTCTGTGGAAACAGTTACTGGATATGTATAAAGCAGATCCGGCTAGTGTGAATTTGGATGTCAGTGCGCGTGTGTTGACAATCGAGGATTAATCCTAATGGATAAAAAATGTATTTTATGCAGGTTTTTCGGTTATAAAGGTACTGAATAGTGAATGGGGGCTATATGGGCAGAATATATTTGAATGATGGGTGGAAATTTACAGAAAATTATACAGACCAATTGTTTGGAGAGGCATTTTATAACAAAGAATGGATAGATGTGCGTTTGCCGCATACCAGCAAGGAACTGCCGTATAATTATTTTGATGAAAATGCGTATCAAATGGTTTGTGCATATCGCCGTATAATTGAAGTGCAGGAGTCATGGAAAGGAAAGAAAATTCTATTCACCTGTGAAGGTGCAGGGCATAAAACCATGTTGTATATCAATGGAAAGGAAGTGTATACACATTCCTGCGGATATACCGCTTTTACAGTGGATATTTCAAAGTATTTAACTCTTGGACAGGATAATGTACTGCTGCTGAAAGTGGACAGCCGGGAAACTTTGAATGTACCGCCGTTTGGTTTTGTAATTGACTATATGACCTTTGGCGGTGTATATCGTGAAGTTTATCTGGATGTTGTAGAACCGGCACATATCGAAGATGTTTTTGTGAAAGCATCTGCAACTCAAAATGGAACAGCTTCCTTGAAATGTCAGGTGGAAGTAACTGAAGAATCGTTAGGAAAGGGGCTCTCTATTCGTGGTTTTCTTCGCAGAAAGGATACAAAGGCTTGTCCGTTAAAAGGAAAAGCAGGGGTTGCGAATTCAGTTTCCGTGTGGAATGGAGAGATTGCACGTACAAAATTTTCTTTATCTGCAAAAGTGAAGCATGTATTGAATTGGCATGTAGATCATCCATATTTATATGAACTTATATTGGAGCTGACGGACAGCAAAGGAACTGTAATTGATGCAAAAACCGTAACTTTCGGATTCCGTACCGTAGAGTTCAAAGCGGATGGATTTTATCTAAATGGAAAGAAATTGAAAATCCGGGGATTGAACCGTCACCAGAGTTATCCATATGTAGGATATGCGATGCCGGAAAGTATGCAGAGGTATGATGCCGAGATTTTGAAATATGAGCTTGGGTTAAACGCAGTACGAACTTCCCACTATCCACAGTCACAGCATTTTATCAATGCCTGTGATGAAATCGGGCTTTTGGTATTTACGGAGATTCCGGGATGGCAGCACATTGGAGATGAAGACTGGAAAAAACAGGCATGTAAAAACACCAAAGATATGGTACGTCAGTACCGCAATCATCCGTCTATTATGATATGGGGTGTGCGTATTAATGAGTCGCAGGATGACGATTTGTTTTATACGGAGATGAATGAGATTGCACATGAACTGGATGATACCAGACCAACAGGTGGTGTGCGTAACTTTAAAAAGAGTTGTTTGCTGGAAGATGTGTATACCTACAATGATTTTATTCATGACGGCAAAAAGCCGGGCTGTGAGCCAAAGAAAAACATTACATCTGATATGACAAAAGCGTATCTGATTACGGAATATAATGGACATATGTATCCAACCAAGTCATTTGACTGCGAAGAACATCGTCTGGAGCATGCACTTCGTCATGCCAGAGTGATTGACGCAGTGGGAAAAGAAAAGGATATTGCGGGAAGTTTTGGCTGGTGCATGTTTGACTATAATACACACAAGGATTTTGGCAGTGGAGACCGTATCTGTTATCATGGTGTAACGGATATGTTCCGGAATCCGAAATTAGCAGCGAGTGTCTATGCATCCCAACAGGATGAGCATGTGGTATTGGAAGTAAGTTCTTCGATGGATATTGGAGAACATCCTGCTACCAATCTTGGAAAGATTTATATATTTAGCAATGCAGATGCCGTGCGTATGTACAAGAATGGGCATTTTATCAAAGAATATACTCCAGCAGATTCTGCGTTTGAAGGGATTCCACATGGACCGATTTTGGTAGATGACTTTGTGGGGGATTTATTGGAAACCGAAGAGGGATTTTCAAAGAAACAGTCCGAATTGATTGCAGGAGCACTCAATTATATTGGTATTCATGGTTATCAGACGTTTCCACCACATATCATTGTGACGGTAGCAAAGGCGATGATGCAGTATCAGATGAAACCGATGGATTTGGTGAACCTTTATACGAAATATATTGGAAACTGGGGAGAAACTGCGACTTCCTATCGTTTCGAAGCAATAAAGAATGGAAAAGTGGAAAAGGTAGTGATAAAAGAGCCGATGCGAAAACCACATCTGGATGTGAAAGTTTCGCACACAGAATTGCAGGAAAAGCATACGTATGACGTGGCATCTATCCGTATTTGTGCAGCAGATGAAAATGGAAATGTGCTTCCGTTTTATCAGGAGCCTGTGAAGATTGAAATCGAAGGGCCGCTTGCAGTAATTGGTAGTGATGTGATTGCTTTAAAAGGCGGTATGGGCGGTTTTTATGTAAAGACAACAGGTGAGGCAGGTATTGCAAAGGTACGTCTTGTGAATGCGCAGATGGAAACGGTGGAACTTGAGTTTGATATAGTAGTTGTGTGATTTTGCGGATGACATGGAAAATGATGATATAAATTAACTTATTGTGCTAATGAAATGATCTGTGTTTCGGATAGGATAGAAAATTATCCAATCAGTATAACAGATAAAATTAGATATGAGTAAATATTGAAAATTGCACATTTATAGGCGTAAGGATAGATGATAGGAGAAGAAAGATGATTCGTAGATTAGGTAATGTATTTGTATTAGATACACCGAATACCACATATGCATTTGGTGTGATTCCATCCGGTCATTTGGAGCATTTGTATTATGGGGAAAGAATCCAGATTGATGCAGAAGAAGAAACGGTTGTATTAGCAGAAAAACGCTTATCTTTGCCGGGAAATACGGTTTGCTACAGTGAGGAACACAAAGATTTTTCGCTGGAAGTGATTCGTTTGGAGATGTCTGCCGGCGGCAAAGGGGATATTCGCGAGCCATTTATCGAAGTAACACATGCAGATGGCAGTTATACATCGGATTTTGTATTTGAAAAAGCAGAAATCACAGCAGGAAAGAAACCGTTTGTTACATTACCGGGTTCTTATGAAGAAAATAATCATGTAGAAGAATTAACGATTACGTTAAAAGATAAAAATTATGACTTGACATTGGAATTGCATTATTTTGTATTTGAACAGCAGGATGTGATTTCCCGTTCTGCGAAATTCATCAATACGAGTGAGGAAGAAGTACTTTTAGATCGTCTGATGAGTATGCAGGTGGATTTTGAAACAGCGGATTTTACATATACGACATTCCATGGCGCATGGGCACGGGAAATGAAACGTCATGATATGGAAATAGGAGCCTGCAAGCTGGTGAATGAGTCTTACTGTGGCTGTTCTTCGAACCGTTCCAATCCATTTGTGATGCTTTCCAAAAAAGGCACTACAGAAGATTATGGAGAAGTATATGGATTCAATCTGATTTATAGTGGAAATCATTACGAAGCGGTAGAAGTAAGTGCGTTCGGTCAGACGAGAATTGTCTCCGGCATCAATCCACGTTCTTTCCAGTTCCACGTAGCACCGGGAGAAGCGTTTGAAGCACCGGAAGCAGTGATGTCTTACTCTAAGAAAGGCTTTAACGGTTTAAGTCAGCAGATGCATGCGTTTGTACGTGAATGTATTGTGCGTGGAGAATGGAAAAAGAAACCACGTCCGGTACTTTTAAATAGCTGGGAAGCTGCATATTTTGATATCAACGAAAGCAAACTTTTGAAATTGGCTAGAGCAGGAAAAGAAGCAGGTATCGAACTTTTTGTTATGGATGATGGCTGGTTTGGTACGAGAGATAATGATACACAGGCATTAGGCGATTGGTATCCAAACAAAAAGAAACTGCCAAACGGATTGGCAGGTCTTGCGGCAAAAGTAAATAAATTAGGTTTGGACTTTGGTGTATGGGTAGAGCCTGAGATGGTCAATGTAAACAGTGATTTGTACCGTGCACATCCGGAATGGGTGATGGAGATTCCGGGAAAACCACATTCGGAAAGCCGTACCCAGCGTATTTTGGATTTTTCCAACCCGGATTTGGTAGACTATATGACAGAAGCAATGACAAAGGTATTTTCCGATGGAAATATTGCTTATGTGAAATGGGACATGAACCGTATTTTTTCAGACTATTATTCCCCATGTCTGCCTCCGGAACGCCAGAAAGAAGTGGCACACCGCTACATGATTGGTTTATATAAGATGTGCAGTACTTTAATGAGCCGATTTCCGCATATTTTATTTGAGGGCTGTGCTTCCGGTGGAAATCGTTTTGACTTAGGGATTCTTTGCTATTTTCCACAGATTTGGGCAAGTGATGATTCGGATGCAGTGTATCGTGTGAACGGACAGACAGGCTATAGTTATGGTTACCCAATGTCATGTGTAAGTGCACATGTATCGGATTGTCCAAACCATCAGACACTTCGTAAAACACCGATGGCATCCCGTTTCCAGGTAGCTGCATTTGGAGTGCTTGGATATGAGTGTAATCTCTGTGAAATGTCTGCGGAAGACGTAAAGGATGTAAAAGAGCAGATTGTATTATATAAAAAATGGAGAGAGGTTCTTCAATACGGCAGTTTTTACCGTGGCAGAGCGTATGACAACATTTATGAGTGGACATGTGTGAGCCCGGACAAGAAAAAAGCCGTTGGCTTTGAAATGCAGGTATTATTTAACCCGAATACACATTTTGAAACCTATACTCCGAAGGGATTGGATGCAGATACCAAGTATCTCTTCACCAACCGCCAGTTACAGATAAATATTAAAGACTTTGGCGGTTTGGTTAATCAGGTAAGTCCAATCCATATCAAGCCGGAATCCTTTGTTCATAATCTGGCAGCGAAATTAGTAAAAATGCCGGGTGAAAAAGAATATTGTATTGCAAACGGCAAGGTTCTGATGGAAAGCGGCGTACATTTGAAACAGGGATTTGGGGCAACCGGGTATGCAGAGGATATTCGGTTTACGACGGATTTTGCTTCACGTATGTATTTTATGGAAGAATATGTGGAGAGATAAACATATGTTTAGATAATAAATATAGAGTCATTTGAATCATTTATTTGTGGATTAAGTGGCTCTATTTTGTTATAATAAAAACATTGAATTTATTGTAAGATTGTAACTATTCAGTACATCTCAAAACACTTGGTGTTTTGAGCGTAAGAAAGTGATTCAAGTGTGAACAAACCCATCTGCGAAGCAGATTTCTCATGGGTTTGTGAATCGTAACTGTGAAGGTAGTGAACAGTTACGTAAAATATATTAAATTGCTATAGTATTTTTGATGGAGAAAATAGATAAATGTTTTAAGAAATACTAAATTAGGAGTCAAAGGAATGATTTATTTTAACTGTGATTATACCGAAGGGGCACACCCACGTATTTTAGAAAAATTAGCAGAAACAAATATGGAACAGACCATTGGTTATGGTATGGACAAGCATTGCAGACATGCAGCAGAGCTGATTCGAAACGCATGCAGTTCTACGGATGCGGATGTGCATTTCCTGGTGGGAGGTACGCAGACAAATGTAACCGTAATCGATGCGGCTTTAAAGCCATATCAAGGTGTGATTTGTGCCAGCAGCGGACACATCAATGTACATGAAACAGGTGCAGTAGAGGCTTGCGGTCATAAATGTATTACGATTCCATCTACCGATGGCAAGATTTATGAAGCCGAAATTCGTGAACTTTTGGCAAATCACTATGCAAATGGCGGAGATGAGCATATGGTGCAGCCAAAGATGGTATACATCTCAAATCCTACCGAATGGGGTACGATTTACAGCAAGGAAGAACTGAAAAATATCTATGCACTTTGCAAGGAATATGGTGTATATCTGTTTATGGATGGTGCACGCTTAGGCTATGGACTTATGTGCAAAAAAAATGATTTGACTTTGGCTGATATTGCGGAATATACCGATGTATTTTATATCGGTGGCACAAAAGTTGGAGCATTGTTTGGAGAAGCGGTTGTGATTACCAATCCTGAGTTAAAACCGGACTTCCGCTATAACATCAAACAGCATGGCGGCATGCTTGCAAAAGGACGTTTGCTCGGAATTCAGTTCGAAACCTTGTTTGAAAACAATTTGTATTTTGATATTGCAAAGCATGCGATGGATATGGCTGAGAAAATTCATGATAAATTAGAAGAGCTTGGGGCAGAATTTACTGTAGATTCTCCAACAAATCAGATTTTTGCAGCTTTGCCAAATGCAGTAATAGAAACTTTATCTGAAAAATATGTGTTTGAGCCAATGGGAAGAAAAAATGAAAATTACTCCATTATCCGCGTTTGCACTTCATGGGCGACAAGAGAAGAAAATGTGGATATATTATTGAAAGACTTAGAAAAAGAATTTGTATAGTTTTAATTGGTAAATCATTGAAAGTTATTCTGTGGCTTTTCATGATTATGAATTTATGAGAATCAACTTTGCTAATAAGTGTTCAGAAAAGGAAGAAAAAATGAAAAAGATTTTACTTATTGCCACAGGTGGCACGATAGCATCAAAAAAAACAGAGAGTGGTTTAAAACCACAGATTGCACCGAATGAACTGATGGTTTATATACCTGGGATAAAAGATATCTGCGAAGTGGAGACTTTGCAGCTTTTGAATCTGGACAGCTCAAATATGGAACCAAAGCATTGGATTTTGATGGTAAGATGTATTCAGGAGAACTATGAAAAGTACGATGGATTTGTCATTGCTCATGGTACGGATACGATGGCATACACGGCAGCAGGGCTTTCTTATATGGTTCAAAATTCTGAAAAACCAATTGTCATTACCGGTTCACAGAAGCCAATCAATATGGATATTACGGATGCGAAGACGAATCTTTTGGATAGTTTTCTGTATGCGGCTGATGAAAAATCACAGGGTGTTGTGATTGTGTTTGATGGAAAAGTTATTGCCGGTACACGTGCAAAGAAATTTCGTTCAAAGAGTTATAATGCCTTTGAAAGTATTGATTTTCCGGTATTGGCTATGATTCAGGATGAGCAGATTATACGTTATATGCCAATGCTTCCATATGAAGAATCCGTGGAATTTTATACGGAATTAAATGCAAATATTTTTCTGCTCAAGTTAATTCCGGGAATCCAGCCGGAAATGCTGACCTATATTTTTTCCCATTATGACGCTATTATTGTAGAAAGTTTTGGGGTAGGAGGTATTCCAAAATCTATCGCTGCAACATTTTACGGGCTTTGCCGCCAGTATCCGGAAAAGACCATTATTATGGCTACGCAGGTGGCACACGAAGGTAGCGATATGACAGTTTACGAAGTCGGGCATGAGATGAAAACGATGTGTAATTTCCTGGAATCTTACGATATGACTCTTGAATCGGTTATTGCAAAAACCATGTGGATGCTAGCGAACAGTCATGTAAACAAAGACAATCAGGAAGATATTTTTTATAAAAATATCAACTATGATGTGATTTTTGGAAAAAATCGAAAATGTGAATAGAGAAAAGTAAATTACATTTTATTTTTAAATATTGGCATGCTTTCATTTTTGTATTTTGCAATGCTTACAAGTTGAAATAAATGCAGATAGGCATATCGACCAAAAAGATTCAAAAAAACTAGTAGATAATACAGTTTACAACCCCTTAATTTTGAAATATAATAGTACTCGAAACATGCGAAAACATGTTTTTGATGCAACAAACCAGTTGATGGTTTGCCGCTGAATCAACATTCAATTATATTTTATTTTGAGGGGTACTATATTATGAGTAAGAAAAATTTAGTAGTATACGAAGGAAACGACCTTGGAGCAGTATATTCTAAGGAACAGACCAGCTTTCGTCTTTGGGCACCTACAGCAGAAACAGTGTCTATTTGTTTTTATGCCAATGGGGATGGCGGAGAAGCAGTAGAAACGGCTGAAATGGAGAAGAGCGAAGGCGGCACATGGCTTTACGTAAAGAGCGGGGATTTACATAAACTGTATTACACTTACAAAGTAACTGTAGATGGTGCAACACAGGAAACCAACGACCCATATGCAAAAGCTGCTGGTGTAAACGGCAGACGCAGCATGGTTGTTAACTTGGAAAAAACAAATCCGGAAGGATTTGCGGAAGATAAAGGTCCGGAAGTAAAGAAATGGACAGATATCGTAGTATATGAAATGTCAGTATTAGACACTACAATGGACGAAACCTGTGGAGCAAAGAATCCGGGAAAATACATCGGTCTTACAGAAACAGGGTTAAAAACACCGGAAGGTGTTGCAACAGGCTTAGATCATATCTTAGATTTGGGTGTAACACATGTGCAGATTATGCCGGCATATGACTTTGGCAGTATCGACGAAAGTAAACCGGACGTACCACAGTACAACTGGGGTTATGACCCAATCAACTATAACTTACCGGAAGGTTCATTCTCAACAGATCCTTTCCATGGTGAAGTTCGTATCAAAGAATTTAAACAGATGGTACAGTGTTTCCATGAAAACGGTTTAGGTGTTATCATGGACGTTGTTTACAATCATACCTATGATATTGTGAATAACTGTTTCCAGAAATGTGTACCGGATTATTACTATAGAATTACAGAAGATGGTGAATACTCTGATGCATCAGCATGTGGTAACGAAGTAGCTTCTGACCACCCAATGTGCTCCAAATTCATCATTGATTCTTTAAAATACTGGGCATCTGAATATCACATCGATGGTTATCGTTTCGACCTTATGGGTGTATTAGATATCGAAACCATGAACAAAGCAGCAGTAGAATTAAAGAAAATCAATCCGGATATCGTTATTTATGGGGAAGGCTGGGCAGGTGGTCCATCTACACTTCCAGAAGAAGAACGTGCATTAAAATGCAATGTACCAGCTCTCGTAAATGTAGGTGCATTCTCTGATGATATCCGTGATGGTATCCGAGGCGACGTATTTATCGAAGAAGAAATCGGTTTCATCAGCGGAAGACAGGATATGGAAAACGATATCCGTTACTCAGTTGTTGGTGCAACACGTCATCCGGAAGTAGATTATGATGCATATGAATACAGCGAAGGTCCATGGGCAAAGAACCCGGTAGACATTGTAAATTATGTATCCTGCCATGATAACTTAACACTTTGGGATAAAATCTCTGTATCCTGCCCGGATGCAACAGAAGAAGAAAAACTTGCAATGAACCGTTTAGCAACAGCTATGGTATTTACTGCACAGGGTATCCCATTCTTCTTATCCGGTGAAGAATTTGCTCGTACAAAACCAATCGAAGGTACTGATGAAGTATCCGAAAACAGTTACAATCTGCCATTCTATACCAATAACATGAGATATGACAGATTAGTAGAATACATGGATTTATACGAATATTACAAAGGCGTGATTGCATTTAGAAAAGCACATGAAGGACTTCGTTTTGCAACAACAGAAGAAGTTTGTGAACACTTACATTTCGTAGATGGTTTACCAAAGAATGTGGTAGCATTCACAATCAAAACAGACGAAGAAACTCTCTTTATCGCATATAACGCAAATAAAGAAGCAGTAACAATTGATTTACCAGAAACAGCAGAATGGCAGATCTGCATCGACAATGATAAAGCATCTGTAGAAGGAGTTCGCACATTGGCAGCGGAAGATACCACTGTAGAAGTACAGTCGGTAGCATGTCTTGCAGCAGTAGCGAAGTAAAGATTATAGTTGTTTGATTGTTTATAGATTTTATGTAATTATTCAGCACCTGAATAATTACGATTTTATTACATTTACGCATTTAATTAATGTAGAGTTAATTGGAAATCTCAAAAAGAGGGCTGATCTATATTGTATGACGTGCCTTAAAGGAGTGTCGGTAGCTTTTCCCGGAAAGTGTGCACAAGTACAATATAGGTCAGTCCTCTTTCGTAAAATTTAGAAAACCTTAATTAAATTAGTGTGTATGTCTATTGATAAAATCCGTTTTGTATTTGGAATACATAATCTTCTGACTGCTGTACAATCCAAAGTATCCGGAAAGCATATAGCTGAATGCAACTGCCAGCAGATAATACGGCATTCCCTCATAACCAAACAGCTCAAAGCTGATAAGGAGCGTACTGATTGGACAGTTTGTCACACCACAGAAGAGTGCAATCATACCAATCGCTGCACAGAAAGAAGGGGAAAGTCCAATAATTGGTCCGATGAGACAACCGAAGGTTGCACCCACGAAAAAGGTTGGAACAATTTCTCCGCCTTTGTATCCTGCACCAATGGTAAGGGCAGTAAAGAGCATCTTCAGTAAGAATGCTTCCGGAACAACATGTCCTTCAATCGCATGTTCGATGGTGTGCATACCGGCACCATTGTAGTCATTGTTGCCAACGAGCATGGTTAAAAGAACGATGGCACAACCACCCACGAAAATGCGAAGGTAAGGATTTTTTAAATATTTCTTGTATAGGTGTTCGGTTTTATGTAAGAAAACACAGAATCCCATACTAAGGAATGCACAAATAGAGGCAACGAAAACAACTTGGAAAGAAGGAATCAATTCCAATGCAGGAATACCTGTGATACGGAAAGATTCACCGGCAACACCAAGCAGTACAGCAATACCATGTGCAGTTAAGGAACTGACAACGCATGGAACCAAAGCCATGTAGTACATAACACCGACGCTGACCATTTCCATTGGGAAAATCGCTGCAGCCATTGGTGTTCCAAATAATGTGGAGAATGCAGCACTCATACCGCACATAATCACAACATGGGTATCTTTTTCATCAAATTTAAAAAGTTTACCCAAAGAGTTACCGATGCTTCCGCCAATCTGAAGTGCAGCACCCTCTCTGCCGGCAGAGCCGCCAAATAGATGGGTAAGAGCGGTAGAGATAAAAATGGATGGTGTCATACGCAGAGGAATGCGGTCTCCGGAATGAACAGCGGAAATGACTAAATTTGTTCCACCATCATTATCATTTTTCATAAAATGATAGGTTGCCACAACGGCAAGGCCGGCGAGTGGCAGTAGATAAATAATCCAAGGGTTTTGTTCTCTCACAATTGTGACAAAGGACAAAACAAAATAAAATGCACTGCCGACCAGGCTGACAATAGCACCGGTAATTGTAGCGAAGACCACCCATTTCGCAGTTACTAATGTGTTTTGCAGGAGTGGCCGAATGTTTCGTATGTAATACTTTTTCATAATAAACACCTCGATTTAACTTGAATTGTCTTGTTTTTTCATAATATCAAAGAAAAAAAGCGTTGACAAGAAATAAGGCGAATTTTCTGTTGTGAGAAAAACATTTTTGTCAAAAATATGACAAACTTTGGTTGTAAGTGTTTTGAAAAAGTGATAAAATATACATAAGTTTTATAAATTTCTATTAATTTCTTAGGAGGAAACGGAAATGAGAGCAAGTGGCGTATTGATGCCTATTTCATCACTACCATCACCATATGGTATTGGTACTATGGGAAAAGCAGCAAGAAAATTTGTTGACTTTTTGAAGAAAGGTGGACAGACATATTGGCAGATTCTTCCGATCAGTCCAACAAGTTTTGGCGATTCACCATATCAGTCATTCTCAAGTTTTGCTGGTAATCCATATTTTATTGATTTGGAAACACTGGTAAAAGAAAAATTATTAACAAAGAAAGAATGTGAATCTTATCCATGGGGCGATAATGAAACCAGAGTTGATTATGGTGTTATGTATCAGTCTCGTTATGCATTGCTTCGTAAAGCATACGAACGTTTCGTACAGAACATCCCACAGGAATTCTGGGATTTCTGCTGGATTGAAGGATGGTGGTTAGAAGACTACT
>CAYVGA010000003.1:0-40315 GCA_964449855.1 uncultured Lachnobacterium sp. | reverse complement strand
TAAGTGTGAACTCTGGATTATGTCTTGTATCAAGACCTTCGTTACGGAATACACGGCCGATTTCGTATACTCTTTCCAAACCACCAACGATAAGTCTCTTTAATGGAAGTTCCAAAGAGATACGAAGTTTGAAATCTTCGTTTAATGCGTTGAAATGTGTTTCGAATGGTCTGGCTGCTGCTCCACCTGCGTTAGAAACAAGCATAGGTGTTTCTACTTCCATGAAACCCTGTCCATCTAAGTAATTACGGATACTCTTTAATACTTTTGAACGTTTAATAAAAGTATCTTTTACATCTGCATTCATGATAAGGTCAACGTAACGCTGACGGTATCTTGTATCTGTATCCGTAAGTCCATGATATTTTTCTGGAAGAATCTGTAAGCTCTTTGATAAGAGAGTTACTTCTTCAGCATGGATCGAGGTTTCACCTGTTTTTGTTTTGAAAACTGTACCACGAATACCAAGGATATCACCTACGTCATATTTCTTGAAGTCTGCGTATGATTCTTCCCCTACATTATCTCTAGCAACGTAAGACTGAATATTTCCTTTAAGGTCCTGAAGATTACAGAATGAAGCTTTACCCATAACACGTTTGAACATCATACGTCCGGCGATGGTTACTTCCTGTCCTTCCATTTCTTCAAAATTATCTTTGATATCTGTACTATGATGTGTTACATCAAATTTTGTAATCACAAAAGGATCTTTTCCGTTTTCCTGTAATGTCTGTAATTTTTCACGACGAATTCTAAGGAGTTCGTTTAAATCCTGCTGTGGTGCGTTGTTTGCATTTCCCTGATTGCCCATGCTTTTCCTCCGTCTATTTTCTCAATGAATCCTGAAAAACCTGCTTTGCAAGTTTTTCAGATTGTCGCAGTGCTCGTCAAAACTGTTTGCAAGCATCCGTTTTTCCTCATTGCTCGCGCAATTAGATAGATCTCTGAATATCCAATACTTTGTACTGAATAACCCCTACCTGAGTTTCTACCGATACTAAATCTCCTACTTTTTTACCAATAAGAGCTTTTCCTACTGGTGATTCGTTTGAGATTTTTCCTTTTAAGCTGTTTGCCTCTGTAGAACCAACAATTTTATATGTTAATTCTTCATCAAATTCTAAATCTAAAATTCTAATCTGGCAGCCGATGTTAATTGTGTCTAAACTTACTTCATCTTCATCTACGATTTCAGCGTTCTTTAAAATTTTTTCGATTTCTTCGATACGAGCTTCGATATCACGCTGTTCATCTTTTGCTGCGTCATATTCCGCATTTTCTGATAAGTCGCCCTGTTCACGAGCTTCTTTAATCTTCTGTGCAACTTCTTTACGTTTTACAACGATTAATTCGTCTAATTCGTCTTCTAATCTCTTAAGACCTTCACTGGTTAAGATGTTCTTTTTTGCTGTCATTTTACCTTACCCCTTTTTGTATTCACGTTTCAATTGCACCAAATAGGTGCCTGCAACTCATAGCATTATAGCCAATCAGCCCTATTATGTCAAGGATTTCCCACATACCTTGTACAATAAAGGTAACAGTTCTGCCTACGGCTGACTGTTACGGTTCACTTCGTTTCCAGTAACAATTGGTTTCTGCATGAAAATTCGCTTCGTGAAGCAGAAACCAACACCTGAATCATTTTCTTACGTACCAAAACAGCAAGTATTTTGGTACTGTCTGAAAAGCTCTTCCAATTCATCATATGTCTCCACCGCATTTATCATGACACGAAGTTTTGCCGAATTTTTATATCCTGCGGTGTACCAAGCTCCATGTTTTCGAATCTCACGGATACCGGTATATTCTCCTTTAAATTCCAACATCATACGAGCGTGTCGAAGCATCATTTCTGCTACTTCTTCAAATTCCGGTTTCGGCAGATGTTCTCCCGTTTCAAAATAATGTAAGACCTGACGGAAAATCCATGGATTTCCCTGTGCGCCACGTCCAATCATAAAACCGTCACATCCCGTCTGCTCAGACATAGCGATAACGTCCTCTGCGGTAAGCAAATCCCCATTTCCGATAACCGGAATCGATACCGCTTCTTTTACCTGACGGATAATATCCCAATCTGCTTTTCCGGAATAATACTGTTCTCTGGTTCTGCCATGCACTGCAATGGCTGCCGCCCCGCTGGCTTCTGCAATTTTTGCCATCTCCACTGCATTCACATGATTATCATCAAATCCTTTTCGAATTTTTACAGTCACAGGTTTTTTAATTGCTTTTGCGGTCTTTTCAATAATTTCTCCTGCCAGCTTCGGATTTTTCATAAGTGCTGAACCTTCGCCATTGTTAACAATTTTCGGAACCGGACATCCCATATTAATATCTAAAATATCAAATGGTCTTTCTTCAATCTCTTTTGCAATATTCGAAATAATGTCCGGATCTGAACCAAAGAGCTGTAAGGATACCGGCAATTCTCGCTCATCAATTTTTAATAAATCAATGGTGTTACGGTTTTTATACATAATAGCTTTTGCACTGACCATTTCCATGCACAAAAGTCCTGCTCCCTGCTCCTTACACAATAAGCGAAATGGCAGGTCGGTTACGCCTGCCATAGGTGCCAATATTAAATTATTCGGTAATGTGACGCTGCCAATTTGAAGCGGCTTTATCATTTTATTCTCCTATTCTGCTTTTTATACACTAAATAGATGCCTTTCAACGTCAAATTTGCATCATATATGTCAATAGCATCTGTGCCCTCTGAAATAATACGTCCCAGTCCTCCGGTTGCCACTACCTTAATATTTGATAGTCCGGATTCCTCTTTTACTTTTTTTATCAAATACTCTGCCTGACCAATCTGTCCATAAACAAGACCGGACTGCATACTCGAAATCGTATCGTTTCCAATTACTTTTTCCGGTTTTGCAATTTCTATTTTGGGTAGTTTCGCTGCATCCTCCCAAAGAGCCTTGGCAGAAATACCTATACCAGGTGCGGTAATTCCCCCTACAAACGTACCTGTTTCATCTACCAAGTCATAAGTAGTCGCAGTTCCATAATCCATAACAAGAACAGGACCACCATAAATCTCATACGCTGCTACTGCATCCACGATACGGTCTGCACCTACCTGTGCCGGATTTGGTAATTGTATCCGAAGTCCTGTTTTGATTCCCGGGCCTACAATAATCGGTTTGATATCCAGATATTTTATCATACAACTCGCTAAAGAATGCATCACATCCGGAACCACGGAACAAATAATAGCATCCTTGATATCCTCTGGATCTATCTTGTTTTGTTTCAGCATGTTGTATAACATCATGCCGTATTCATCTGATGTACGCGGTATTTTCGTTGTAATACGAAACGTTGCAATAATCTCGTCTTCTCTGAAGACGCCCCCTGTCATATTGGTGTTACCAACATCTAATGTTAAAATCATAGGATTACTCCTCCTCGTCAAAACCTTCCCCTAAAAACACAATGCGATAATACGTTTCCAAAGACTCTAGCAATTCGCGTTTTGCGTTCTGATACTGCTTAATTTTTAAAACGCTGCCAATTTCATCGTAGAAGTAATCTCCCTCTTCATACGAAGTACGAAACCCCAGATTTCCATCTTCGTCATAAATCAACTCTAAGACACCGCCTACATCTTCTGTATACAGCACACACATAATCTGCAATTCTTCTTTGATGCTCTCTGGCAGCCCTTTGAAATTTTCATTCAAATAAAATTTTTTATTGTATGCATTTGATGCACAAAGTATAACTTCCTGATTAGACATAGCCATATATTCCTCTCACAGAAACTTCTCCACCAGATACCTGTTTTTGTCCGTCTCCGGTATCCACGAGCAATTCCCCTTTATTTGTAATTCCAAGTGCAGTTCCTTCATAACTGCCGGATGGTTCCAGTACAACCACCTGTTTATTTTTATTTACCAGGTATGCTTCATATTCTTCTTTTAAGAAAGAAAAATCCTGTGTACGTAAAAATATATTATAATACACATCAAAGACTTTCCATACTTCTTCCATCAAATCTGCCCGATTTATAGTCTGCCCGGTTTCCAAGAAAATTGAACTGGCTGTTTGACAAATTTCCTCTGGAAACTTCTGATTCAAAACATTGATTCCAATTCCTATAATAACATGGTCTATTTTTGTTCCATCCAAAGTCAATTCTGTCAAAATTCCACAAATTTTTTTCTTATGAAGTACAATGTCATTTGGCCATTTGATGCAAGGTATTTTTTCAGAAAAAATCCCCATGTTCTCTAATGCCTTTGCTACCGCCATTGCGGCCACCAAAGTCAACATGGAAACATTTTCTGTTTCCAGCTCTGGTCGTAGTATCATAGACATATAAATACCGGTCCCTTTTTCCGATGTCCAGCTTCTGCCTCTTCGCCCTACACCGGCTTCCTGTGCATCCGCTGTTACCAGTGTTCCATGTCCATAACCTTCTTTGGCCAATTCTTTTGCTTTTTTATTTGTTGAATCCAATACATCAAAATGATAGCGTTTGGTTATCATTCCTTTATCCTCTTAATCGCAAACCTACATAAGTGTTGCTTTCATAATTGCTTTAATGGAATGCATGCGGTTTTCTGCTTCATCAAATACAACCGAACGTGGTCCTTCAAACACTTCATTGCTTACTTCTAATTCCGATAAGCCAAATTTATTGTAAACTTCCTCGCCTACACGAGTATTTCTATCGTGATATGCTGGCAGACAATGCATAAAAATAGCTGTATCTTTTGCCTTTTCAAATGCTTTTTTATTTACCTGATATGGAAGAAGATCCTCAATTCGCTCTCCCCATACCTCTGCTGGTTCACCCATAGATACCCACACATCTGTGTAAATAACATCTGCATCTGTCGTTGCTTCTGCTACATCTTCTGTCAATGTAACACTTCCTCCCATTTCAGTTGCAATGTTTACGGCAATTTCTATCAGCTCACTCTTTGGAAAGTATTTTTTATTTGTACATGCCACAAAATGCATACCCATTTTTGCACAGGTTAACATTAAAGAGTTCCCCATATTAAAACGAGCATCTCCCATATATACAAATTTTAATCCTTCTAATTTACCGAATTTTTCACGAATGGTAAGCATATCTGCAATCATCTGTGTTGGATGGAATTCATCTGTAAGACCATTCCAAACCGGAACTCCTGCATATTTTGCTAATTCTTCTACCGTTTTCTGAGCAAATCCACGGTATTCGATACCATCATACATTCTACCTAATACACGTGCCGTATCTGCAACACTTTCTTTTCCTCCAAACTGTGAAGAAGCTGGATCAAGATAGGTTACATGCATACCCAAATCATATGCTGCTACCTCAAAAGAACATCTGGTTCTTGTACTGGTTTTTTCAAAAATAAGTGCAATATTCTTACCTGTAAGGCAATCATGTCGAATTCCCTGCTTTTTCTGTTCTTTTAATTCTGCCGCTAAATCAATCAAATATGTAATTTCTTCTAGAGTAAAATCCCTAAGTGTTAAAAACGAACGTCCCTTCAAATTCATAACCCGTCCTCCTATTTTTTTGAATAGTAGTATTTTACTCTATTTGTGTGAGAAATACAAGAAAAAAGGCCATCTAACGATGACCTTTTTGTTTTTACCAGAATACCATACCGCCATATCTGACACCATCTCTGGTTCCATTATAATCATTAAAGAAGAGACATCCACCTGTATTATCTGCACCATTCAATGCCTCCTGTGCAGCTTTATAACAAGAAGAAGTAGCCTTTCCCTGTGCAAGCACTCTTGCTAATTTACCGGATCTTGCAGGACCAAACTGTCCTCTCTGATAAATTACATCATATAATGTATTTGGAAATCCGACACTTTGAATACGGTTTACAATAACTGCTCCTACTGCAAGCTGAGTTTCATATGGTTCCCCGCCGGCTTCACAATAAATAATCGCTGCCATTAATGTCAAATCATCTACATTTGCTGATACAGAATTATTTGCTGACTGCTGTTGCTGTGCTGCCTGTTGTGCCGCCTGCTGTGCTGCTAATTTTGCAGCCTCTTTCTTTGCCTCTTCTTCTGCACGACGAATTTCTTCTATCTCTTCCATCGTCATACCGGTACCAACTTTCAAAGAAAGAACGACATATTCCGCACTTACATAATACGTACTGTCCTTTTGTTCAACAGCTACCCAGCCTTCTTCCACCTCTGCTTCTGTGTTTACAATCAATACATCGCCTTCTTCCAGACGTTTGATAATTTTACTCTCTGTACTCATCTCTTTACGAATACGAAGACCTTCTGCTGTTACAGTAGCTATGGTGTCAAAATTCTCTTTTGCGTATGCCAACGCCTCCATTCCATAGATACAATATTCATTTTTTACATAACCTTCGAGTTCACCAGACTGAATCTTTGTCCATTCTTCTCCAATTTCTAAAACAACCGCTCTATCGCCTTTGACCAATCTACCAGCCAAATCCGATTCTGCATTTGGTTCTGTACGAACATTCAAAGAATCCTCAACATCCGGTACAAGTGTATTTTCCCACTCTAACTTTTCCAGTTCTTCTGGCGTAAGTTCTGGTTCCGTGATAACTTCTTCTACAAGTTCTGCTTCTGTATCCTCTGTACTATCCGCTACCACATTCGTATCTTCTACGCTCAAACTTTCTGTGTCTAAGTCATCCGCAGCACTTCCACATGCCGTTACCAAAAATGATAACACAAGGCATACACTTAAAACTCTAAATTTTAATTTCATAAATACCTCCAAATAATTCTCCTTCTTAAGTATTACATGATTTTTAATTATTTAACTATTTTATTTCAAATGTTACGAAAATGTTACATCTTAGGCATTATAACAAAGCTTTGCGTGTTTGTCAAATTCTGCTTGCACTTCTATTCATTTTTGTGTATTTTTACGGAAAATACTCCTGTAAAACGCTCTGAATTAAGTGATTTTCTGCCTCATCTTTTGATATTTTTGCTTTTTTCTCTATTCGTACTGTTTTTGCGGATAACGAATCATCCTGAATATCAGCCTCAATAAATGCCAAATATTCCTTTACTTCTTTGGTAATTTCATCTACCTGTTTTTTCATTCGATTCATCTTATGTAAAAAAATGATCATGAAAATTCCCTGCAAACATTGCATAAGAAAAATCAATTCCAGACGAATCATTCCATCACTCCTTTTCTATAATCTTGTCTTTGTTATTATAACGACTTTCGTTTATTTCTAAAAGATTTCTCACAGTACTTTTCATCGCAAATTTCCTTGCATTTCGACATATCTGATCTTATAAAGTTACTGTTGCACTCAACAACATTATAAATTCATTGCACAGCCGTTTCCTTAGTTGACATTTCTATTTTTGGGTATAATATAATAAGTAGTAATTTATTTACATACAGGAAGGTATTTTTATGAAAACAATCGTTATGACAGGCGGTGGAACCGCTGGACATGTTACTCCAAATATTGCACTTATGCCAGCTTTAAAAGAAGCAGGTTATGATATCCACTATATCGGTTCTTATAATGGAATTGAAAAAGGACTTATTGAAGGACAAGAAATTCCTTACACCGGAATTTCTTCCGGAAAACTCCGCAGATATTTTGATATCAAAAACATCTCCGACCCATTTCGCGTTATCAAAGGGTTTGGGCAGGCATTTGCTCTGATGCATAAAATTAAACCGGATATTGTATTCTCCAAAGGTGGTTTTGTATCCGTTCCGGTTGTATTAGCAGCAAAAACCTGTGGCATTCCTGCCATCATTCACGAATCTGACATTACTCCCGGGCTTGCAAACCGTATCGCCATGAAAGGAGCAAAAAAAATCTGCTGTAACTTTCCGGAGACTTTGAAATATCTCCCGGCAGATAAAGCTGTTTTGACCGGTTCTCCAATTCGTCGTGAACTTTTAAAAGGAAATTCGGAAGCCGCATACAAACTTTGCGGGTTTCCAGAAGAGAAAAAACCTGTATTGCTGATTATCGGAGGTAGTTTAGGCTCGAAAGCCATCAACGAAGCGGTTCGAAAAATATTACCTGAACTTCTCAAAGAGTTCTACATTATACACTTATGTGGAAAGGGTAATCTGGATAAACATCTTGTTGGAACAAAAGGATATGCACAATTTGAATATGCCAATGCAGAACTTACAGATATGCTTGCTTTAGCCGATTTAGCAATTTCCCGTGCCGGAGCAAACTCCATCTGTGAACTTTTAGCATTACATAAACCAAACATCTTAATTCCATTATCTGCAGCAGCCAGCCGCGGTGACCAGATTTTAAATGCCAAATCATTTGAAAAACAAGGATTTTCTTATGTTATTCAAGAAGAAAATGTTACCGATGATGTACTGCTTTCTGCAGTTCGCGAGGTTTATGCCAATCGCCAAACCTTCATTGATGCAATGTCCAAAAGCGGCCAAATGGATTCCATCGGCACCATTCTTAAATTGATTGAAACAGAATCGAAAAAGAAATAATTTTTTTGAAACGAATATTAAAAACGGAGCCGGCATTTTGTCCGCTCCGTTTATTTTTATTTTTCCAATTGAATAGCTTCTGCAATTTCTTTTAATTCATCACCACTGATTTCTATTGGTGCCCACTTCAACAAACTGCTGTTATCCATATCCTCATAACGTGGAATCAAATGCATATGAAAATGGAAAACCGTCTGTCCTGCAACTTCTCCATTATTCTGCACTACATTATATCCCTGACAACCAAGTACCTCTGTCGCATGTTTAATTACTTTCTGTCCAAGCTGTACTGCCTTCCCAAGAATTTCTGAATCCATATCATAAATATTATCAAAGTGACTCTTTGGCAATATCAACGCATGTCCCTTAGCTGCCGGTGCCATGTCAAGGATTACTTTAAAATCCTCATCCTCATAAATACTATTCGTTGGAATATCTCCATTTGCTAATTTACAAAAAATACAATCATCTCTTCTCATTTTGGTGCTCCCCCTTTTCTAGAATAAAAATACCTGATCTAACATACGCAGTGTCTTAAAGTTACCCTTTGCTGACATATCCCCTGTCATAAATGCTCTCTGGAATGTCATACGGCCATCTACAATCGACTGCATAACACCATTCGACATTTTAGCATACACATCCACATTTTCCGATTGTTTATAGGATACCTCCAATTTGTCATTTCGAACTGCAATATATAATGGTGTTTTATACCCTTCAATCGTAATGGAATACGAAGCCTGAAAATCATCCTGCGTTACAAAATGACTCTGCAATTCTTTTACAAATGGTTCTCTTTCTTCCCCTGCATTCTTTCCAAGCATGTCCTTAAACATAGAAGCCAATTCTTCAATATCTTCTTTTTGCTGTTTTACATAAGAATCATTCGAAACATACTTCGAAAGCTGTTCACTTTCCTGTGGTGTCAGATTCAACTGCTGTGTACGAAGTACCGTCTGTTTTACAGCAGAATTACTGGTTGGCAGACTTTTTATTTTCTGTGAAATCATACGATAAAGATTTTCTGCTTTCTTTTCTATAATAACCGTATATTCTTCATTCATCTGAAAAGAAACCAAATCTTCTACATAACCGCATAATCCCGGACATGGCTGCCCACCTAAAATTTCCCATGCATTTGCCATTGTAAGCTCGCCTTCACGTTCGCCATATGTTGTAGACATTACAATTGGCTGCATATAAAGTGTACTGATTTTTTCTTTATCACCATAAAGCCAGCATGCATCCAAAAACTGCTGCATATATCCACCAATTCCAAGCCACTCTACAGTGGTCGCCAAAATAATACCATCCGCATCCTTAAAAGTCTGTGGCAATGTCGCAATTTCATTTTTATGCTCGTAAATATTATATCGTTCTACTTTCACACGGAGCTCTTTTAATACATCTTCAATCTTATCCACTACATACAAAGTAGGATCATCCAAAAGACCACGGCCTCCATAATATACATTTACTTTCATGTTCTACCTCACATCTTTTATTGGTCTTTTTAAGTATATAAATTTTGCTCCCTAAAATCAATCTTTTTCGTAATTATTCGACACCTGAATCACGTTCTTACGCTCAAAACAGCAAGTGTTTTGAGCTGTGCTGAATAGTTACAATTATTGAACATTTAATATCGACAAATTTTATAAAAATCCGCTATAAAAAACGATATTTCACATCTGCAAAACGAATCATATCCCCTGTACGCAGCAATCTCCTTTCTTTATAATTCACAATCTCATCATTTACAAATGTCCCATTGGTTGAATTCATATCTTCTATATAATATCCATCTGTATAATCAATCTTTGCATGAAAATGACTTACCGTATCCCTCTCGATCTGCATACGAGCCCGATGACTTTTTCCAATTACACAAATCATTTCATCTAATTCAAAATCTGCGTAATCTTCTCTTCCTTCATAAACCAATATCCCTCTCGGCTTCTCGGATACAGCCGCAATACATACTGTAGGATGTACTGTCTTCATCAATACCTCTTCTTCCTCTTTTGGATATACTACCGTTGGAATATCTTCTTTTGAATTCCGTACAAACAATGCCTTTGCTCTTTTACAAAATACTGCCAGTTTCTCTTCCATTTGATTTTGGAAAAAACTTTCTTTTGCTTTTTTCTCTTGTAATTCATCTCCATATACACAATCATTCTCTGCTACTCTTGAACTTTCCATTTGTGCATTTTGACTTTCATACACGATATCGTTAATCGTTCTTTCTCTTTTTTTCTTAATTCTTCTTTCTAAAATCATATCCCGTAAATCCTGTACCTGATAGGTTTCATTTAATGTCATCTCATATAATGCATAAGCTCCCTGTACATCTTCCTGGTTTGTATGATTTAACTTAGTTAACAGATATTCCAGTAATTTTTGTAATTCTCTTAAAATATTAGCGTTAGATTCCGGATAAAAGACAAATGTAATATCCTCACCTTTATTATTCATAAAAATAAATTCCGGATCCATCAATAAACCATTTCCATCTAAAAGGTTCCATTCCAAAATCTCTAACTGCTCACAGATTCTTAAAATCAAAATTTCAAAAAATGAATATTCCAGCATCTGCATTTTTGCAAAACAATCCAACGCCTGCTTTCCGGATATATTATACCAGTATTGCCCCTGTCCATTCATAAAACATCGCTCTACCGGTATTATTCCTTTTATCGTTCGATGTAACATAATACGCACATCTAAACTTTCTTCTGCCAATGCCGGTACCTTCATATAACTGGTATGAATATTTCGTTCATACAAAACCAATTCTTTATTCATTTCTCCATTCCTCCCCCAGCTCTTTTATCATCCAGATTTCATAAAATCTAGATACCCCATCCCATGTTTTTACCTCTTCTAAAAACTCCCTTTCTTCACTTTCTCTATAAAACTGAATTCCTTCCTTCAACACGGAAATCATTATACAAAGTACCAACGGAATCCATATAACTGCCTCAATTGTAAAACTCCCTTTTTGAACATATCTTTTGTAATTTTTCATACAAATAATCCCCCTGCTAAATCAGTTACATACTGTAACATCCATCCCAAGAATAAAAATGGAACAAACGGAATCTGATAACTTCCCTTTTTTTTAAACACGACCAGCAAAACCAATCCTACAATCCCTGCAATCAAAGACGCAATGATACAAATATCCAATACTTCTTCTAAGGAATATAACATTCCTAATGCACATAACAGAATCCCATCTCCATATCCCACCGCCTGTCTCGTCACATATCCTATCAACAGACAAATAGCACCTGGTAACAATGCCAATATCATACAAATCCAATCTCTTTGACTGCATACAGAATACAAAAAACTACATATTCCAAGCCCCAACGATACCCAAGTTGGGATCTCCTTTGTGCGAAGATCCCAAACACCCTGTATCAGTAAACAAATTCCTGCCATTAGATTCATAACACTTCTCCCCCTAAATTTTTAATAACAAAAACTACACGCACGACGTCCTTCCACTTGAGATATCAATACTCTTGTAATTGTTCGTTTCAGAGCACTACAGGAAAGTTTTCCATGATACAAACTTCCATAATCTGTAAAATACACTCTCTGATCCACATGAATATCTTTCATGCATTTATTGCATGGACTATATTTTTGCCCATTTTTTCCTCGATAAAGTGACATCTCTGTCAATTCCCCCTCCTGTATATGCAAATCCAAACTTCGACAATTGGTATGCTTATGATATACACTTCCGGTTTCTGTTATATAAACCCATGTTTCCTGTGTCGTTTCTGAATACAAATCGCCTTTCCACTTTACAAAACAATTTTCCGAACGCAGCCAGATACCCTGCCATCCAAAAAACGCTATGGGAAACTTCACCATATAATTTGCCTGAAGTTCAATTTCTTTTCCTGAAAATTGTGAACCCAATAAGGACACACCTAATACACCACCGGATACATAGTTTTCTACATTTTTATCCTTTAATAAGGCATATTTTAATAACCCTTCTGCGGATAAGAATAAAACTTCTTCTGTATCTGTCAGGCAACTCTCTACTGCAACCACCCGACCTGCATATATCAAGGCCTCCTCTACAGCTTCCTGTACAAATAACACACGAAAGAAAAACAAAATACTAATCAAAAATCCTGTAGTAAGCGGAAGAATCATCGCTGCTTCTACTGTTAACGAAGCATTTTGACAGGTACAAAAAGATGTCCCTTTTTTCTTTTTATTATTTCGCGTGCATTTGTCTGGAGAGCTTGAAATAATTTTTTGAATATCATAATTTTCTATAAGAGACATCTTTTTGCACCTGCCTTTCATTTGTATCCAAACTGTTCCTGCACGATTATTTTATATTTCCAAGATGGTAATACGCGGTCAATTGAAAAAAATACCGGCTTATATTCATAGGTTACCTGTACATTGACATCAAGAATCCAATCCTCCAAATAAATTTCTTCATCCTCATATCTTTTCCGTAAAGTCTGTTCCTGTACATCCATCGCCCTTTTTGCAATCTGCTCTTCCTCTTGAAAAAGTAATAGTATTCCAACATAATCTTTATAATTAAGTCCATTGGAACAATTTTTTGCTTTTGCATATCCTTTTCCTATGCTGGAAATATAATCCACATCCAATGTCCAAGTATTATTGCTTTTCAACAATGCAATTTTTCCACCGGTTAACAAAGTTCGAAGATCCAATATACTTTCTGCAAATGCCCAGGCTGCCAACACTGCAGTTCTTACCGCGTAGATAACAGCCGGATTCATACTTGCACCGGCAATTGCCACCGCCAGCACACGTGCCTCCTCTACTTTCTGCGGACTACTTGATAGATATAAAAAATTTGCTGCTTCTCTTAATGCCAAAAGCTGATTTACCACCACTTTCATATTTTCAATATCTGTCGCCTGTCCACCCAAGAGGTATTCCAGCTCATAATTTAACGCATGTTCTTTTTCATCTGTGTAATTAGACAAATATGTAAGCAGATATTGTTGAAAAAGAACTTTTGTATACCAATCTATTTCTCCTAACACTGCGTGATATGCCTCTGGCAGTTCACGCTTAGATACTACATTTGATATATCCATTTCTTTTTCCGATAATATACTGGTATCTTTTACAACAAGAGATAACACACCTTTTTTTTGCAGATCTTGAATCAATTCCAAAGGATTCTCTTTTTTTCTATACGTATTTAAATCTTGTTCTATAACATCCTGATTCTGTAACGCTCCCGTATTTCCCTTAGATGTTTCCTCTTCCTTGATTCGCCTTAAAGCTTTTTCTATATCCGAAAAAGCAAACCCACTATTTTCCTTGATATCCTTTATACCTTGGTACTGGTTATAAATTTGTTTGGCAGTTTCATAGCTTAAGTTCTTTTCCATATATCCTGCTGCAGCCTGTATATATGCGCTTCCTTCTCCATCTGTCAGTCTGGTATATCCCTGCTGTTCAATTTCTGTTACACGAAACTGATAAAAATTTGTAGCAAAACTATCTTCAAGCAGCCTATCAGCAACACTTTCTTCAATTCCCGAATTTACATTACTTTGTTTACAAGCCAGCAACCGGTATTCTTCCCAAAGAACTGTATTATACTCTGCAAACACCGACTCCAACGCTGTCTGTGTCTGCAATTTTGTCAAGCGTTTCATTCCTTGAAAACGCCCGGCTTCCAACAGTGCAAACAACGCAGATACAACCAGCATCATAGACAAAAGAGAAAAAATCGTAACGCTCCCTTTTCTCACACCTCACCTGCCTGATCTCGAATCGTATCAAATAAATCATTGAGCAAGTCAGTTATTTGATCTTTAAATATCAATACCAAACCTACCAACACAACAATAATTAAAATCAGTTCTACTACTCCTGAACCACTTTCATCCTCTAAAAATTCTCTTATTCGTAACATAAAAATCTCCTTTCTTAATTCGTAATTGTTTTGAGCTGTACTGAATAGTTATGGCTTTTCATACAAATCCCATAACCGCCGGTGCCATTACAATCACCATCACGATTGCCATCATAAGCATCAATGGTATCAACATTTTTGTAGATGCCTCTTCCCCCAATTTCTTTGCCAACAAAAGCCTTTGTTCATATGCCTGTTTTGATTCCAAACTAAGCTGTTGACATAGATCCCTGCTGCCTTTTTCCAAATTATTTACCAGCAAACGTACTAGTTTTCGATAACACATACAATCCATTTGCTTTGCAAAACTTTCATAGGCAGCTTTTTCTTTCTCCCCCTCCTGGAGTCGTCTGTCTAACTGTAAAATCGCAGCATATACTTCCGATTCTTCCACTAACTTCTTTTTCTGCTTCTCCTTATACTGATATGCCATTCGTTGCCAAGCCTGCCGTGTTGTCATACCTGCCTCTATCAATATAAGTAATTGGTTTAAAATCTCCGGATATAAATATTCTCTTTGTTCACGCCGTTTCTTTTCCGCATTTTCCTGCTCCTTTTTTCTGGCAAACATCAGTAACACAACCGAAATTACTTCTAAACATAAAATCTTCAAAGATAAAAATTCCTTTTTCTCACTCCAGTTTACTTTATAACCAAGTAATTCTTCTGGCAGTTGAAATGTTTCTTTTCCTTCTGTTTCCTGTTCCTTTTCAATCCAAGCAGACATTTCTATTTCCAGCTGTTCTCTTGCTGACAGCTCTGTTTTCTCTAATCGAAACGGAAACTGATACAGTTTTTCATAAGCACCACAAGTCAAATTCACACTTGCATTTATCAGTATTCCTTCTTGTGGAATCCTTTCTTTTTGAACTTCTCCACCCGCATCGATTAGTCCTGCTGGAGAAAAGCTCCATTCCGCTTCTACAATGCCATTTTCATACATATCTTTTACCGGTATCTGCTTTTGTATATCCGTAAAATCCTTTTCGATCGTTTCTATAACCTTTGAAAAATAAACTTCTGCCTCTTTTTCCGTTACCTGCTTTGGCGTAACTTCTATGGAAATCTCATGATCTTGTATAATATCCTCCACATCTAGAATCAAATCTATCTCTATTGATTCTCCACCGACTTTTTCTCTCACAATCTCATTCGAAGAACCTAGTACACCACCTTGCAAATCCATATATAAAGCAAGTAAGAATACCAAAACATATACCAAAGCTAATCGTATTTTCTCTTTTCTTTCCATATTTACACCTGCATTACTTATACTTGAATTTGCAGCATACGCTCAGATAATAAGAATGCTGCCCCATATCCTGCCAAACAAATACTCATACATACAATCCCTGTAGGATTATGATATAGTACACTCATATAGTCCCAAGAAGATATTTGCAAAAACAGCAATATTCCTAGTGGAATTACATTCATCACCTGCTGCTCCAATTTTTTTGATGCAATCATCACTTCAATTTCCTTTTTTGCATCGTACTTATCCTGTATATGCTGCACTACTTCTTCGATGATACGCCTCCAATTTCCACCACTGCGTTTTCCATATGCAAATAATTCTGCAAACAAAATAATATCCTCTAATCCGCTGCGATAAGCAAATTGCAACATCAGTTTTTCTATTGGTACATTTAATGCGACAGATTGATTTATCTCTTTTACTTCTTTGAAAAATAAAGAATCTTCTCCATACATCATCCTTAACTCCTTTTGCACCTCTTTCCACGCATTTTCCATAGAAAATCCTGCCTGTAATGATGTGTTCAATACTCGGATTCCATTCATAAACTCCTCTAAAAGCTGCTGACTCTGCCTCTGCTTCCCTCGCTCTTTTTCTCTTTTATAAAAAAGCCAGACCACCATCGGCAGACAACACACACCCCAAATTGAACGATAAAATAGAAATGCAATCGCCACACCCAAACACAGAGAACTCAATATCAGACTTCCGATTTCCTTTTTCTTGAGATGATATTCTCTATAATCCATTTTACAGCCCCTCTCTGCCACATAATTTTTCCCGTCTTTGCAATTCACCTCGTTTCACAAGTCCATTTTCATATTCATACAGCTTCTGTAAACAAATGACTCCATCTTTTACCCCTAGCACCTCTGATATTTCTACCACGCGACGTTTTCGATCTCTCCCTCTTTCCAGATGTATTAAAACATCTATCCCGGACGCAATTTGCTGGCGCACTGCCGTAAGCGGTAAATCCATCCCCATAAGAACCATCGTTTCCAATCTGTTTAACATATCCTGTGTCGAATTGGCATGGCCTGTAGAAAGACTGCCATCGTGCCCTGTATTCATCGCCTGCAGCATATCCAACGCCTCCTCTCCACGACATTCACCCACGATGATCCTGTCCGGCCTCATACGAAGTGCCGTATGAATCAATTCTCTTGCCGTAATCGGTTTCACCCCTTCTGTATTACGACTTCTTGTTTCGAGTCGAACCATATTTTTACTTCCCTGTAACTGCAATTCTGCCGAATCTTCAATCGTAATAATACGTTCTTCCTGTGGTATATACGCCGACAAAGCATTTAAAAATGTCGTTTTTCCCGAACTTGTTCCTCCCGAAATAAACACATTATATCTGCAAATGACCAATTCTTTAAGAAATTCAGCCACTTCTTTTGATAACGCTCCCATCTGCACCAAAGTTTCCATATCCAATGCTTTCTTAGAAAACTTTCGAATTGAAATAGCAGAACCATCAATCGCAATTGGAAATAATACAATATTTACTCTTGAGCCATCGGCTAATCGCGTATCTACAATAGGAGAAGATAAATTTACCACACGATTATGTCTGCCAACAATCTGCTGAATTACATCCTGCAACTTTTCTTCAGAAGCAAACACATGTGGATACTTATGAAAATGCCCATGCTTTTCGTAATAAATTTCTTTCGGTCCATTTACCATAATTTCTGTAACATACTCATCTTCTAAAAGTTCCTCTAAAATATCCAGCTTTCGCAGAGAATTAAATACCCTCTGCTCTACATAAAGCCTTTCCTTAATGGATAAATTAAATAATGTTTCTATCTGTGCCATCTCTCTGACAATCAATTCTCTTAATTCGTCATCTGGTAATTCTCTCCCGAAATCCATACATTCCAAGACTCTTTCCCGCAAATTTTCACATATATGCTCCATCCTTATACTCCACCCAATTCATTTCTCTTAAACGATCCCCAAGTTCACTCCACAGCCATGCTTTTGCCATCTGCCGCCAGCTTCTTTCTTTTACTAAGCCTTTTGGTACTTCCATCCAAATCAGCTTCTGCAAAAATTCTTCTTTTCCCCGACATTTCATTTCCTGAAAAAATGCCTCTTCTCTCCAACTCCTTTCTTCTTTTCGCCTCGTTAAAATATAAAACTGCTGGCACATTTCCATCCATTCCACCATACCGGAAAAAACCGTACCCAAATTAAATATTACCTGCTCATATCCCCACTCTTTTACCAGAATCTCTACCATTTTCTGATAACGCACCCCATCTGCTTCTACCAGACACTGTGTATTTTTTACCGGATATACATAATCCCATTTCTCTTCATGTCCAATACTTGCAGCCAGACGATTACTGGTATAATGCTCTGTTGTTGCCACCGCCATCAAATCCTCCATTCCCAAAGTTTGTTCCCTAGGCTCCAACTCTATTATAAACCCGCTAAACGGCTGTACATCTACCACCAAAACACGTTGTTTTTCTCCAAGAACATCTGCCAGCAATGCTGTAAACGGCATTTGCATCTCCTCTTCCTGCAAAGAAAAAACTCCGATAAACTGTGTTTCCTTTCTTTGCACTTGATACACAGATTGTGTAAACTGCTGCAAAACAGCTTTTTTTAACACCTCCATAATTTTATAAACTTCCTGATATTTTTCTGTATACAATATTCTTTCATTTAACACGGACGTTTCTTCTGTCACATATTCCTGTAACACCAATAAAATTGATTCCTGACAATCACATAAATTTATTTCCTTATCATCCCCAATGACAATCACTTGAAATTCGCTTTTCCCTCCTTCCGCAATCTCCTGCATATTATCCAAAATATGTATTTCATAGGAATCTTTGTAATGATGCATCACACATCTTGCAAATCGCGCTTTATATTCCTCATCCTCAATACAAATCGCAAGTTTTGTTTTGTCCATACACCCTCCTTTAACAGATAAAAAATGCATCTGTGGCTATAAGTCCAAATAAAATTGCCAATGAAAAGTGAATCTGCCCATGCTCTTTAGACAATGACTGATACTGCTCTCTATTTCCTTGTAAAATTTTATACAAATATAGACCTGCATGTTTCATGCTTGAAAAAAACATGCCATGATACAACATTTTTACAAAAGAAAATATTGCGGCAAATAAAAATGAAAAAATTATACACCACATAAGCTCTTTAAAATTTAAAAATCCACCTAATAGGGAAAATAACTTGATGTCTCCAGCGCCTAAGGCCCCCGCTAGAAACAAAAGATATAAAAGGATAACCGGTAAAGAAATTAGAAATACTCCTGTGAACAGTCCACCTATTCCGTCACAGAAAACTCTACGAATTAAGGAGACCTCCAATCCAATCAGAATCAGCCGGTTACTGATTCTCATACTCCTTAAATCCATGCCCACAGCAACTACTAGCAGCCCGTAAGCAATTAACATTCTCATCACCTCTTTTGTTGTAAGCCGAATTATAGCAATCACTTACTATTTTGTCTATGTCTTTTTATTTTTTTCTTATTTTTTTGTGAATACCTTACAAAATTCGACTATATTTTTTTGTATAGAATTTCCTTTTTTGATTATACTTGTAAAAAGGGATTTCTCTAGAAAGAGGTGAACTTATGAAACTATTTAAACTACAACCTGCCATAAATGACAAGCCTTATATGCTTTTAAAAGATGATATTGCACGCACTGCCGCTGATTTAAATGATGCTTATACCAATTTGCAAAATGTCACAGACCCTGATTTGATTGACTATTACATCTACCAAACCAAAGCGGTCCAAATGCGCTACCGATATTTACTCAGTTGTGCAAAAAAATTAGAGGACTCTTATGCAAAGAATCCTCTATTATGATAATCATAAGAACTTTCATTTAATGAATTTCTTCCATATGTCATACCGGCATAAACTTTCTGACTATTTCTCATAAGTGGTCCTGAAGTGTCTGCCTTTGCCGCTTCACAAAATGAAGCATACAGGCGCTTCAGGCATTTTTCTGCTTCTAATATGCCATCAATACGATTCTGATAAATAGCCTTAGAAAGACTATTCTTTGCATACACATATAATGGATGCAGCTCTTTCGAAAGCGGATATTTAAAATCCAAAGAATTTATCAACTCATCAATTGCCCCCTGGGCTTTTTTGATTGCAGTTTTATATTCTTCATACTGATTTTTTTCATGTGCGGATTTCGCCTCATCCATATATGCAAATACAATATCATACATAATCACGATTAACTCGCCTTTGTTACACTGGCTGAGCCTTCTCGTAAATTCCTGTTTCAAACTACTTTCCATAGTTTCCTCCAGCTATTACATTACTGTAACAATGATAATACCTGCTGTGGCAATTCATTTGCCTGAGAAAGTACAGAAATTGCTGCCTGGCTTAAAATGTTCTGCTGTGTATATTCTGTCATTTCTTCAGCCATATCTGTGTCCAAAATTGTAGAATATGCTGCTGTCATATTTTCTTCTGTAGCAGACAAACTGTTTGCTGCATATTCCAAACGATTCTGAAATGCACCAATACGTGAACGTGCTGCGGATAAATCAGAAATTGCTTCATCCAAAGTAAGCATTGCTCTTTCTGCACCTTTTTCCACTGCTACGTCTACAGTATCTACATAAAGACTTTCTGTAGAAATTTCACCAATACGAACATCCATATCCTGATGTTCATTTGCACCAATCTGAATGGTTAACGAACCAATTTCTGTTACTTCGATTTCAAAGTTTCCTTCTGTTGTTCCCGGTGTTTCTACATAATCTGCATCCAAAAGAAACTCAATTGAAAAACCATTGTTATCTGTAATAAAAATTCTATTTCCCTGTGCCTCTACAGTTGTTGTTGATGTAAATCCGGTAGCCAAACGAGTTTCGCTGGAACCACTTCCCGGAATAGAAACTGCTGCATCTTTTCCAGTGTTTGCTATAGTATAAGTACCATCCTCATTTAACTTCTTATTTGCATTATATGCACTAGCAGGCATAGCATCTGCCATTTCTGCATCTACAGTACATTCAATACTTTCATCAAATCCATAATAAGCAGATTTCACAAGAATACTACTTCCATCTTCTGACATATCTACTACACAACCAGCCTTTGCTGCTGCATTACGGATTTCCTGCAAATATGCTTCATTATCCATATCTTCTGTAATAGATGCTGTTACACCATTGATAGTAATATTTCCTGCTTTTTCCGGCTTTTCTGCTGGAAATTCCACAGTTGCCTGAGTTGCAGCTTCTGTTACATTCAACTTGTAAACCTGTGCAATTACACTGTCAGATGCGGAAAAACGAGTTGCATTTTCGCCATAAATACGAACATCTGAAGAACCATCCAATAATGACTTTGTATTATACTCGGTATCTCTGGAAATACGGTCTACTTCTTTTTTCAACTCATCAATTTCTTCCTGAATACTTAAACGATCTTCATATGCATTTGTTCCATTTGCCGCCTGAACAGAAAGTTCACGCATTCTCTGTAAAATGCTTGCAACTTCATTTAATGCTCCATCTGCAATCTGAAGAACAGAAATACCATCGGAAGCATTGCGGTCAGCCTGATCCAATGCATCAATCTGTGCTTTCATTTTATTTGAAATTGCAATACCGGATGGATTGTCGCTCGCCTGATTAATTTTTAAACCACTGGATAAACGTTCCATTGATTTTGATAATTTATTTTCTGTACGTAATAACTGATTATTTGCAATAACAGCGGACATGTTGCGATTAATGTGCATAACATATTCCCTTCACTATTTCGCATCCTTGCAAAATATTTGACTCCCTGTCACTTTCTTGTATTTTATATCGTCCCCATGCTTAAAATTCTTAACCTTTTTTTACAAATTTTTTGAATTTAAAAAGTATATGTTTGCTTTTCCAAGGGAAACGTATTATAATAGCGAGAGTAAATGTATATAAAGGAGGTCATCCCATGGCAAAAGTTACTAAGGATACCATGATTGGCGAACTTCTCCAGATTAACGCAGATATTGCTCCACTTCTTTTAGGAATTGGCATGCATTGTCTTGGCTGTCCATCTGCTCAGATGGAAACAATCGCAGAAGCAGCTATGGTTCATGGCATTGATCCAGATGATTTAGTTGAAGACATCAACAACTTTTTAGAACATAACTAAACTATCAAAAAATAAAAAGACCATAATACATTCCAAGTAAATTTGAAAATGTACTATGGTCTTTTTTATTCTGCTTACTCTGCAATCTCACCAATCATCTGTAATGCATTTCCTTTTAAAATCAATTTTCCATGCTCTTTAAAAAAAGCCTCTGCTGCAAGCGTATATTTTTTGCAAGATGCATACTCTGACATAATATTACAAACCTTGTTAAATTCCTCTGGTAAATGTGCACCTTTTCGAACCAAAAGATAATATCTGTTTTTCTTCTCATCCTTGTAAAGGTCATTATCTCCGGTATAATAGCCGCCCAAAACTCTTGAAAGACGTTCTAACTGTTCCATGCATTGAACTTCATACATCTTTGTAAGATTTACGGGAACTTCTTTCTTTTTTGCAGGTTTTGGATTCTCTTCTTTCTCTCCCCCTGCCTGTTCCGTGTGTGTTTCCTTTTCTTCCTGTTTTTCAAATTTTTCTTTCATCTTTTTGAAAAGTCCTAATACATCATCCGCCTTCTGGATATCCGAAAATAACGAAACATCCTCTGTTTCCGATGCCTCTTCTTCACTTGCTGAAAATTTTGAAAAACGAGTATCTAATTCTTCCGGATACTCTACTTTTGTAATCTGTAATATTATATTTTCTCCTGACAAAGGAATGGCCTCTATCATGAGTGGTATATCATCTACCTCAAAACCAAACTCATCATTCGCCTGCTCAATCATATCCCGAAAAAGACTTTTTGCCTTCTCTGAACCATAAGCAAGTTCACTTAATTTCATCTGTCGATCTGCCAGATCTTCCTTTGACAAAATACAACGAATCTGGTTCTCGTTTACCTTTTCAATTTTCATATTCTCACTTCCTTACCTCGAAAATTCGTAATTATTCAATACTGAATAGTTACCAAAATTCGTAACTATTCAGTACCTGAATAATTACGATTCGCAAACCCATGAGAAATCAGCTACGCTGATGGGTTTGCTCACTCCTGAATCATGTTCTTACGCTCAAAACAGCAAGTGTTTTGAGCTGTCCTGAATAGTTATCAAAATTTATAAAAAACGTATACTCATTATAAACAACAGACCCCTTTCTGTAAAGAATTGCTCAAAATTTTTTTCAAAAAATACTTGCATTGTCTCAATCTTTGTGTTATATCTGTTTACACGAGGTGTGTTGCTGATGAAAGGAATAACATGAATCAGTTAACCAATCAAATTCTGTTTGGAAAATATGAATTGATTTCTACACTCGGTACCGGTAGTTTTGGTGTCGTGTATCTTTCCAAACATATCATTCTAGAGTGCTATCGTGCTATCAAACTCATCCCCAAGGATGGCACATCAAACTCTCTTTTGAAAGAAGCACAGCTTCTAAAATCATTGAATCACCCCGGTATTCCAACTATATACGATATTGAACAAGATGATTCCTATTTTTATCTCGTAGAAGAATACATTGAAGGTGAATCTTTAGAAGAATTTCTGCTTCATCAAACAAGTATTTCCCAAAGTACTTTTTTGGATATTAGTTTACAGTTATGTGATATTTTTCGTTATCTACACAGTTTTAAGCCTTCTCCAATCCTATATATGGACTTAAAACCGGAACACATTATAGTATGTGGAATGCAGATTAAATTAATCGATTTTAATGTCGCTGTTTATCTTTCCAATTCGGGAAATATCTTGCATCTTTTTGGGAATCAAGAATTTTGTGCTCCGGAACTTTTTTCCGGAAATATGCCCAATCTTCTATCGGATATTTACAGCATCGGGAAAATTATGCAATATCTTTCCAGCCACCTGGATGTATCCCTTTCTCCCAAATTTCACAAATTAATTATTAAGGCCATCGATACAAATCCTGCTTGTCGTTATGAAACGGTAGACGAGCTTATAAAAGTTATCGAAAACGAAAAAAACTTATTAATTCAGCCACATCTTCGTAAAAAAATTGCAGTAGTAGGAAGTCATAAAGGCTGTGGTGCAACGCATTTCTCCATGATGCTCACCTCCACCTTAAATTATATGGGTTATAAAACCATCTACTACGAGAAGGAATCTAAGAACAGCTTATCTTTATCGTTCCAACTGCTTTCTTTTTCCCAGGAAAAACAAGGCTTGATTTCCTACCGTTATTTTCGCGGCTATCCTTTTTTCGGACCCGGAATTATTCCTCCAGTAACTGATGCAGATATTGTCATTGATGATTACGGAGACTCTGCTCCGATGGATAACGAAATAGACTATGATTTTATCGTCTATGTGTGTAGCAATAGTATCTGGCACCGTTATACAATATTCAAAAAAGGAACTTCTTATTTAGGATTCTCCAACAAGCTGAAAATTATCGGTAATATGGGACAAAAGAATACCCTTCACCATATTGCAAAACACTTTTCCAGACCTGTTTATCATTATCCGTATGATACAGATCCATTTTTCGTGGATGCAAGAAAAGTATCTTTTGTATCTCATCTGCTGCAAATCAAAAGGAGGAATCGCTTATTTTTACATTTAAAAAACTACATATTTCAAAAACCATAATCGGCATTGGCAGTGTAGATCGAGGTGCCGGCACAACCTGTGTCTGTCTGGCATTAGCAAACTATGTATGCAACAAACTGGGGATGAAAACCGCCTATATCGAATTAAACACAACAAACCAAATCAAATCACTTTCCTCAAAGGATTCCACCGATTCCTTTGTATATCTCGGTATTCATATGTTTCCTTCTACGAAGGTTACCTCCTTGCATGAGATTTTAAATAAAGAATTTGATTATTTCATTCTGGATATGGGAGTTTTAACAAACTATACTGCTGCAGAATTTTCCAAATGCCAAAAGAAATTTTTAGTATGCAGTTTTTGTGAATGGAAAAAGCGCATTTCATTGAAAAAAGTACAGGAATTATTTCAACAAACAAATTTAAATCGGGAAGACCTGATTCTTTTGAAAACCTTTGAAAATAAATCCACTGATTCCGTATTCTTTTCCATACATGCAAAAACCTTTCCTCCTTTAGCAAATCCGTTTCAAATACCCGTGGATATGTTCAGCGATTTGAACAGTCTTTTGTATTAATACCAACTATTTTTTAAAAAATTTATGGGGATTCGGAGTGGAGTCTCAATGCTACACAAACTATGCAAAAAATAAGAAAGAAGCCAAAGAAGACTGCGTATATCGTAGTCTTCTTTTGGTTTTATAAACAATTTCGACAATATATTTGAAACCACACTCACACAATGCTATAATTATTATATATTTGTATTAAGAGAAAGGTTATTTACTATGAAACAGAGAAAAAAACAAATTTTACCTGTACTTATTGTTATTGGACTCATCTGTCTTGTCCTTGCAATTACAGTCGGTACGAAACTAATTCAAAAATACACACCAAGCAAAGAACAGAAACCATTAACTGAATATTATGCCATAGAAAATGATTCACAAGTTGCCATTACTTTAAATAATACTGTATTGGAACAATTTGCAACTATTATAGATAGCCATGTTTATTTAGACTATTCCTTTGTACATGACATTCTCAACTCCAGATTTTATTGGGATGCAAATGAAAATATTCTTTTATATACCACAGCAACTGATTTGGTTTCTGCACATACAGAATCAAACAGCTATCTCGTAGGCAAATCCACCCATGATTATGGACGCGTTATCGTAAGAGCTACTGCTGATTCTGCCTGGATAGACATTGATTTTGTAAAACAGTTTTCTGACTTTACTTATTCCTATTATGAATCACCATCCCGTATTGTCATTACAAATGATTGGAAAGACATTACAGTTTCCACTTTAAAAGGAAATACCGAAGTTCGTCTAAAAGGCGGCATCAAAAGTCCAATCCTTGCAAATGTAAAAAAAGGAGATATACTTACTATTTTAGAAGTGGATGAAAAATGGACGAAAGTTTGTACCGAAGATGGTATTGTCGGCTATGTAAAATCAGATAAAGTTAAAAAAACAGAAACAAAAACTCTTGTAAGTGAATATGAAGCAGAAACATTCCACCACATTACCATGGATAAGAGTGTCAACTTATTATGGCATCCTGTTTTTTCAACTGCTGCAAATGATTCCATTGCTTCTGTCCTTTCTGAATCTAAGGGAGTCAATGTAATTTCTCCTACCTGGTTCAAATTAAAAGATAACAAAGGAAACATTTCCAGCATTGCCAGTGAAAATTATGTAAGCTATTGTCACAGTCAGGGTGTAAAAGTCTGGGGACTTGTAAAGAATCTGGATTTGGATTCTGCAGACATTGATGTAAACTACATCCTTACCCATACTTCTTCCCGTCAGAATCTTGTTAATCAGATTGTTGCACAAGCACTTCAATACAATTTGGATGGAATCAATATTGACTTTGAACAGCTAAGTGAATCCAAAGTTGGTGATGGATATATTCAATTTCTTCGTGAATTATCCATAAAATGTGAAAACAATGATTTGGTTCTTTCGACTGCTGTTTATATGCCGGCCGCTTATAACAGCGTTTACAAATATGGGGAACAAAGTGATTTTGTAGATTATATCTGCTTAATGGCATATGACCAACATTGGGGACAAGGCAGCGGCGAAGGTTCTGTTGCCGCCCTCAACTGGGTAGATGAAGGCGTTAACAACACATTAAAGGAAGGTGTTCCTGCTGACCAATTAGTTTTAGGCATGCCATTCTACACCAAACTTTGGAAGCTTACTCCAACTACAGATGATTCAGAAGTCGAACAAAGTTATATGATTGCATTTGAGAATCTTGGTTTAACTTCTGCAAAAAAATGGATGCAGAACAACATTACCGATCCTACATGGCTGGAAGAAGAAGGACAGTGGTATGGTGAAGTTGTAAAAAATGGAGTTACTCACAAAATGTGGTTAGAAGATAACGATTCTTTAGAACAAAAACTAAAATTAATGCAGGAAAAAGAACTTGCCGGTGCTGCATTCTGGAGCAGCGAACTTGACAACCCGGAAGCTTGGGAAGTCATTATAAAATACATGAATTAATCTTTCTTATTTGGCATAAGATATACCAATGATACATATAAAGGTATGTCTTATGCCAAAATTTTTTTATGGAATTCTATTAGCGGTTATTGCTATCGTAGTCGTATTTGTTTTTACAAAACCATCCCCGGAAAATTCGGATGCAACAGAAGAATTATTATCTGAAACCACAACAGAAGATACTCCGGATATCCCCTATCCGACCATCGTTTTGGATGCAGGCCATGGCGGTATAGATCCTGGAAAAGTCGGTATCAATAATGCCTTAGAAAAAGATATCAATCTCTCTATTGTATTAAAATTAAAAGAACTTTTAGAAAAAGAAGGATTTACCATTTACTTAACCCGTGAATCCGATCAGCTTCTTGCTGCTCCAAATTCCAGCTCACAAAAAAAAGATGATATGATTGCCCGCATTCAAATGATAACGGATTTAAATCCTTTTTTCACAGTCAGTATTCACCAAAACAGCTTCCCGGATGCATCCGTAAACGGTCCTCAGGTTTTTTATTATAAAGACTCTGTAGACAGTGCAACCATGGCTCAAGTCATTCAGGATATTCTAAACAGCCAGCTTGAACCAGCTAAAAAACGCGAACCACAGGCAAACACCAATTACTATTTATTAACAAGAACACCCACACCTACGATCATCGTAGAATGTGGGTTTCTAAGTAATCCAACGGAAGCCGACCTCCTAATACAGGAAGACTATCAAAACCGTGTGGCTCACGCTATTTATTTAGGTATTTTATCCTACTACAAAGCAGTGTTGCAAAGCAACTAGTTTCCTCTCCGCAAGCTTCGTTGATGGATTTGCTTACACCTGAATCATGTTCTTACGCTCAAAACAGCAAGTGTTTTGAGCTGTGCTGAATAGTTACAGCAACTACATTAAATTCGACATCGTCTGAATAAAACTTTCTGCAATATGATAAAGACGCTTTGTTTGAGCTGGAGTTTTTTCTCCTTTTTCTGACAAAGTGTTTTTCTCAAATTGCCATGCAGATAAATCACCTACTTTTGTTATGGCAATATCTACAATTTCATCACCATCACTATTCAGATTATTTATAAGAATATTCAGATTATCCTCAAATAACTTTTTGGTTTCTTCATCTGTTGCAGCAATTACACCGGAAATTCCATTTTCTTTCGCTTCAAATGATGCTGCTACTTTTTCCATCAACGCACCTCTAAAGAAAATGTCTACCAGACCTTTATTTTCCTTTCCACGTACAATTTTCAAATTAACACCGGTAACCGTATCTCCCGTTTGTACTGGAACAAGATAACTTTCTTCTTTTACACGCTCTTTGCAAAGGAAGAACTGCTGATTCATCAATCGAAGATCTCTTAAATCTTTTACACTTACCGGTTCATTTTCGATAATCATCGTCTGCATTACACGCTCTGCAACCTCTGCTAATGTTGCTTCTGCCTCTGCCATTTCTTCCGGATGTTTTACTGCCTCACCAAATTTTTGCATAATCTGGTCTTTTAAATCAGCAATCATTTTCTGATAATCCACACTCTTTCCTTCTGTATCAAAAAGCATATCAAATACATTACTTGGATTATCCAATAAGCGTTTTGTCGCCAGCACATTATTTACACTGTTTTTCTGATCGTATTTTTCTAAAAATGCATATACTTCATCACCAGCTTCCAACACACTTGTATATTCATTTGCAGTCTCTGTATAATATTGTTTTTCCAACATTATACTTTCTTCATTCTGCACTTGTTTTAAATTCTCCATCAGTTCTTCCGGAGTCATATTTTCCCATTCTTCCAACTCTGCAAGTTTTTCAGGCGAAAGCAATTCTTTTGCTTCTTTCAAACAATTTCCCTGGAAATTTACTTGGAAAGAAGCTTTAATCTGATCATCAATCTTAGGACCTTTCGCAGTTTTATCTACACCTGCAAAATCATCTCCTACACTATAATCTACATTCTTCTTTGCCGAACGCATTGCAGTTAATAAATTTTTCATCGTAATATCTGCACCCTGATTCAGTAATGCTCCAATTGCAGCACCATCTGTCTGTTCTACCCGTGTAATCAAACGATAAATGCCTATATAGCTATTTCTTTCTTCTGCGGATATTTCCTGATTTTGTTCTAATTTCCAAAGAAATTTACTAAATTTCTCATTTTCTTTTTCGCCATTTTCATTTTGGATATTTTCAACCACTTCATTCAATTTGCTAATATCCATTTCCAAAGGATTTTCCCCCTGACGAATCAATTCCAAGGTATTTGCAGGTGTCAGATTGCGGAATAATTTCTGTAATTCCATATCCACATCCTTGATTTTGGAGATATTCTCAACTGTTATTTCTGTTTGGTTATATGCTAAGATACGAACTGCTCTCTTATTCAATTCACTCTTTTCCAAAGCCAAATCTTCTAAAATTTCATCAATATTTCCAAATGCCTTGCGGATAGAATCTCCCAAATCTGCTCTTGGCGCTGTCCAAAGTGTTTCATAACTCTGTAACGCGGCTTCCATGGATGTCTTTAATCCTGCTCCTGCCTCATGCAGCGTCTGAATAGATTCCTCTGCAGAATTTAGCTGTAATGCATACGCTGGCTGAAATTTCAACTCCTCTACATATTTTGTTGTAGTTTTAAAAATAGCTACATTTTCTTCACTGGTTTCTACACCAGACTGCTGCATCAAATCTTTATAATACTGATCTTCCATACCTTTTAATTTTTCAACAACCTGTTCCAAAGGCTTTGTATCAATGGAAAATCCACGTTTTAAAAGTGCATAGTTTGCTTCTACGGTCATTGCCAGACGTGTTTCTTCTAACTGTCGTTTTGCCTTCACAAAAGAAATATTTACCGACATTTCCACACTAACAGAAACTACCTCTTCTTCTCCACGATGATTCATTGCTTTCTGCAGACTATCCACAGAAATTGTCATTTCCTGTTCTACGCAGTATGCAAGATCACAATCTTCCACACGCATAACAGTATCCAGTGCCTGCTGTGCACGATCTGCATAAGAAAAGCCATCTAACATTAAAGCATCCATTGGACGTTTTCCATCACGAATCGCTTCTATAATACGATTTAACACCTGCTGCATATTCAAACCAACTTCATCTTTTTGTATGAGTTGATTGGATAACTGATTCAAACCATCCAAATATCTCAAATTTGAAACTGTTAATCCAATATTTTTTTGAATTAACCACTTACAATTTTCTTTTGATTCTTCATTTACTTCCAAACCAGCATCTTGAATAATCTGTTCCAACTGCTTTTCCATACCGGAAAAATCTAACTGTTCTTCTCTATAAGTAATTGAGCCGCTATGTGATGCCATATACAAATTCTTAATTGTTGGTTCCCATTCATTTCGAAGCATATATTCTTTTGCAGACTCCTTTAATGGCATCATCTCTTCTGCTGCATGATACGCCTTCATACCTTCTTCTATATTTGCTTCTGTTGCCGGTAAATCTGCATCCTTTAAAGCACCGGCAATCTGATTTGCCAATGCACTGCTTCCTGTGATTTCTTCCAGCTCCGCTGTATCCAGACTATCTCCATAAATAGAAATATCTACACCGGCCTTTGCCAATTCCGCTTTGATTTTATCCGTTACTGTAACAATTGTATGACTATCCATGTCAAGACCAGAAAAACCTTCTTTACTCATCTCCTGCAAATCCTCAGAAGAAGTTGTATTAGAAACAACAATCATTTGATTTTTTCTGTTTGCTGCAGACATATCCATTTGTGCATCCAACTGATCTACAACCGTTTTTTCTTCCTCTTTGCCTTCCGGTTTCTGATATACGGCATCCTGTACAAAAAGACTGCCACCCTCTGTCTTTCGGTAAGTTTCCTGCAATTTACTAAAATTCAATACGCCTCTTGCTGTTCTTTTTACCTCTGGCGCAGTAGTTTTTCCTATATCTAAACCTGCATTTTTATATTTTTCAATTTGATTTGTCTGATCAATAAACATAGCATACCCCTCTTAATATACTTTACTGTAATATATATCGGCAGCTTTCTCTCTTTTCTAAAGTAATAAAACCCCTTATTATCTGCTAATCAGCTTGATAATAAGGGGCTTTTACCATTATTTAATTACCGTAACTGTTCAGTACCTTCACAGTTACGATTTACCTTAAATTAAAATTAACATTCTTCACCATTTAAAATGATTTTAGAATTTAAATACTGCAACACCATATGGTGCAAGTGGATATGCAAATGAGAACTGTCTATTATCGCATTCCTGTTTTACTGCTTTGTATGAATCTGGTCTTGGAGTTTCATCTGTTCCGTTAAACTTCTGATCTTCACTATTTAAGATAAGTTTATAAGTTTTACGTCTTGGAACACCAACGCGGTAATCATCTCTAGCCATTGGAGTCATATTGATTACGAACAGAAGATTGTTCTTTCCATCTTTGCTCTTACGCATGAAACTAAAGATACTGCGATCTCTATCATCTGCATTGATCCATTCAAAACCTGCCCAGCTGGTATCTAACTGATACATACATTTATTTTTCTGATAAATGTGTAACAATTCTTTCATCCAATCATTTACTTTTCTATGGTTTGGATTCTGGAGTAAGTACCAGTCTAATTCACGTTCTTCACTCCATTCCTGTGCCTGTGCAAAATCCTGACCCATGAAAAGAAGTTTCTTTCCAGCGTGTCCCATCATGAATGCATATGCACACATTAAGTTCTTGAACTTATCCACTTCATAACCTGGCATTTTGTTCAATAATGAACATTTCAAATGTACTACTTCGTCATGTGACAATGTAAGAACATATTTTTCACTTTCATTATAGCTCATAGCAAATGTCATAAGGTTATGATTATCTCTACGGAAATATGGATCTAATTTCATGTAGCTTAAGAAGTCATGCATCCAGCCCATGTTCCATTTGTATGTAAAGTTCAAACCACCATCTTCTGCCCTTGCTGTTACTTTTGGCCAAGCTGTAGACTCTTCTGCGATCATAACTGTACCAGGATTTCTTCTTGTAATCAATGTATTGATATGTTTGAAGAATTCAATCACTTCTAAGTTTTCATTGCCGCCATACTGGTTCGCTACCCACTGACCATCGTTTTTACCATAATCAAGGTAAAGCATAGAAGCAACCGCATCTACACGAAGACCATCAATGTGATAATGTTCAATCCACATTAATGCACTACCAATAAGGAAGTTCTTTACTTCTGTCTTGCTATAGTCAAAAATCTTGGTACCCCAGTCTGGATGTTCACCCTTACGAGTATCTGCATATTCATAAGTTGGAGTTCCATCAAACATTGCTAAACCGTGAGCATCTCTTGGGAAGTGTGCTGGTACCCAGTCAAGGATAACACCAATTTTGTTTCTGTGGAATTCATTAATTAAGAAAGCAAAATCTTCCGGTGTTCCGTATCTGGAGGTTGGAGAATAATAACCAGTTACCTGATATCCCCATGAACCATCAAACGGATATTCTGAAATTCCCATAAGTTCAACATGTGTATATCCCATGTCTTTTACATATTTTACAAGTTTATCTGCTAATTCACGATAAGTATAGTATGCATCAGGACCTACTCTGTCCGGATGGCGCATCCATGATCCCAAATGCACTTCATAAACAGCCATTGGCTGTTCACCAATTTCTTCTGCTTTTAATGCAGCACGCTTTTTCATCCATGCACTATCTGTCCATTTAAAATGGTCAATATCCACTACAACAGATGCTGTTTCTGGACGCATCTGTGCATAATTTCCATATGGGTCTGTCTTGTAATGTTTGCTGCCATCTCTTGCAATGATAAGATATTTATATAATGTACCCAAATTTGCTTCTGGTACAAATAATTCATAAACACCCATGCTTGTTGGTTCTACTCTATACATTTCATGAGAATACTCATTCCATCCATTAAAGTCACCAATTACATAAACTCTCTGCGCATTTGGTGCCCAAACATCAAAGCAAACACCTTTTCTGCCATCCTTTCCCTTTTCGTCCACATAATGTGCACCTAATTTACGATAAATATCGTAGTGTGTTCCCTGTCCAAACAGGTAGCTGTCCATTTCGGTAAAATAACTCATACTCTCCTCCATTTATTTTATTTTTACTCGAAGTCTTTTTCTGTCAGCACGATCTTATCATCATCAGTGTATCGTTTTGCTGTCAGTATATTGAAAGCTTTGCGGATGCCACCGCGTGCTTCGCGCTCAATTGCCTCATCAATAATATCTTTTACATGTGTCAGCGTCGTCTCCTGATCAATTCTTTCGATATTACTGATACGATTATGTAGGGCTAATATCGCCATTTCATCGATTAAATATCCTAATTCATTTGCATAGGCTCTTGCAAACACAATCAAATCATCATTTGTAAAAATAGGTACCGTAACAGATTCTGTAAATTTCTTTGTAAATCCATCTGCTATCATCAGAGCCTTTTTAATACCTACTGCAGTATCTTCCAAAATAACAAATATTCCACTTGTATCCTGTTCTAATAACAAAGACAGAGTTACTGCTGTCTCTCTATTTAATTCACCAGCTCTCTCAATAATGAGACAACCACCGGAAACCTTAAGAAGTAATTGTCGTATATCTTTTTTATTTAATGCCTTTGCATCTATCTTTCCAATTCTTCCACTTGGTCTTCCGCATTGTTTCTGCAACACCTTTATAATACTTGTCGCCAATACAGTTTTTCCAGATCCCGGACTACCTTGAATAATCAAATTACCCGCCGTAGAATTTGGTATCTCACAAAAATTAGCAACAATTCCAGATAAAGCCTTGCATAACTGCTCTTCCATTCCTTTTATTGGCATAAAATAAGAAAAAATAGCTCTCTGCTCTTCTGTCAGCGTAAGCATCTGTACATTTTTTTCTTCTATTACTTCTTTTGCCAAATCTTCTGGCTCTTCTTCCAAACTTACCTCTGGAATTTTCATATCTTCTGCTACAGATAAAATTTCCTCTTCAAAAATTGGTTCTTCCATCTCTGGCAAAACATCTTCTTCAAAAATCTGTTCCCCTACCTCTGGTAAAACATCTTTTTTAAAAACTGATTCATCTATCTCCAGCAAAATTTCTTCTTCAGAGATTACTTCTTCCATCTCTGGCAAAACATCTTCTTCAAAAATTGGTTCTTCTATCTCAGGTAAAACATCTTCTTCAAAAATTGGTTCTTCTATCTCAGGTAAAACATCTTCTTCAAAAATTGGTTCTTCTATCTCAGGTAAAATTTCTTCTTCGAAAACCGCATTTTCTGTAAATGACAAATCAGGCATTCGTACAGTTACTTGTTGTCCAAGTAATGCCCTCTCCTGTGCCGCAATCATCTGCTGCATCTCTTCATCCATTTGCACATCTTCAATATTGATTTTTTGAACATCCTGTTCCAATAATTCATTTTCAAATTGAACCGTTTGCTGCATTCTTTTTTTATCTGCAGCTTCAATTTTTGGAATGACATCGTGCAACCGAATCATGATATCCTCTGCTTCTTGAAGAGCTCTAGCTTTTGCAGATTCTAGCTTTCTATATTCTGCTTCCATCAATGCCGTTTCTGCTGCACGTCTGGTTTTCTCCCATTCCTCCAAAACATCCTGAATACTCATCTGTCCGGTAATCTGTTTTTCCAGAAGTGCTCTTTCCCTCATGACAAGACTCATCTGTCCATCCGATTCTTCTCCGAGGAGCTCTTGAAAATTAATTCTCAAAGAACCATCAATTTCTTCATCTGTCGCTATATGTAATTCAGCTTCCTTTTCAGCCAATTCTTCATTTGTCGGAAGTTGTAAGTATGGAATATCTTCTGCAATTTTCTTAATGCTATCCATGGTTCCTACAACAGTTTCTTTTTCTGTCGCTTCCATGATCTGCTGCATTCCTTTTACAATCTCCTCCTGCAGATTCATCGTATTAAATCTGCTCGGACTCAAAGTCACCTGTGGAATTGCTACCGGTTCATGTACATACTCACCAGCTCTTTCCATTACTTCTGAACCAATAACGGTTTTCCCTTCCTTTTCCTGACAGAATAATCGATATTTTTCTTCCTGTACTTTTGTAAGAGGCTGATACAGCATCTTTAACTTTAATGCCCTCTCGACATAAGGACCATCTCCAAACCAAAGAATCAACTCATCACAAGCATCCACACATTTATCCACCATATCCGCTTTATGATATAAATATGCCAACTCATAAGCCCATTCTTCTGTATATTCCTCATCCTTAAACTCTTCTAAAATAGGTATTAATTCTAAAACTTCCGCACCCTGTGCTTTTTTTATATTATATTTTAATACATATCTTTGATTATCATGCGGAGCAATTTCTATAAATTCATCATAGTATTCTTTTGCACCTTCAAAATCTTCCATTTTAATAGAAACTTCTGCCAATCGATAAATAATAGTTCTTCCAATCGGAGAACGATCATAAGCATTCAAAAGAATCTCTCTACTCTCATCATATCTTCCAACTTTTTCATAAACCTCACCAGCTTTTACCAATGCGTTTACATTTTTTATCTTATTCCAATTTATAGTATCTGCAATATCCGCAGCTTCTTTATATTTACCTTCTGTAAGAAGTGTCTTTATTTGATCTAATTTTAAATTATATTCATATTTATCCAATTATGTCACCTCTATAAAAAGTTACACTAAGCTAGTTTTAGTTTATCATAGCCAGCCAAAATACACAACAAAAAAAGCATCAAACTAATTTTTTTTCGAAACTAATTTGACGCTTTTTCTTTATTTTACACTATCTACATTTTCAGAATTCTTTGCTATCTTTTCATATATCAATTCATTTGTATTCTCATCAATATAAACCAAATTTACATAATCCTCTGTCTTTGCAGACAAATTTTTCTGTTTCATACGATATTTGATATATTGCTGCCAAATATAATATAAAACTGCAAATACCGGTACTCCCAATACCATACCAAAGAATCCAAACAACCCACCTGCAATTAAAATGGAGAACAATACCCAAAACGATGCCAAACCTGTCTTATCCCCTAAAATCTTAGGACCAATAATATTTCCATCTATCTGCTGCAGAATAAGAATAAAAATAGCTAAATATAACCCATGTATTGGACTTTGAATTAAAACCAATAAAACAGAAGGAATTGCACCAATAAATGGTCCAAAGAATGGAATTACATTTGTAATACCTATTATAAATGCAACCAAAAATGCACTCGGCATTTGCAAAATCATACATCCTACATAAGCAATCACACCAATAATTGCAGAATCAATTATTTTTCCAATTATAAATCCACCAAATATATCATTTGATTTTCGAATTGTTTTAATAATTATATTTCCTTTTTTTGCAGGAAATAATGCATAAATAATTTTTTTACATTGTCCCAGCAAAGTCTCCTGAATAGACATCACATATACCACGACAATAATACCAATTAAAAAATTTAAAACGGTTTTTACAATTGAAAAAACACCTGTTGTAATCTGTGCCAAATATTGTTGTACTAATGGTAAAAGTTCTGTCTTTGCCCAATTTTGTACTTCACCGGTAATATTGTTAATTGTATTACCAACAAATGCTGCAAATGTACTATCTCCGATTCCAATCTCTTCAATCCATCCTACAAAAGACTCTACATATGTCGGCATAGACTCTACCAAACCTACAATACTTGTCACCAGTGTTGGAACAATCATCGCAATTAAAACGGCAATAATAACAAACAAGAAAATCAAAGCTCCTGTAATTCCTATTGCTCTTGCGCATTTTTTTGCAGATTCTTCTTTCATTTTTTTATCAATAAAATATTTTAATATTGGTTTTTCTATAAAATTTTTCACCGGCATTAATAAATATGTTAATACCAAACCTATAACAATTGGCTGTGCAGATGTAGTAATCGTATCTAACACAGCAGAAATTTCTGACCAACGATAAAGTACAAAGAAAAATGAAATACAAGCTGCAACAGTAAAAAATATCGTAACCCCCATTTTAAAATAATGCTTCCATGAATGATTTTTCTTTTTTTCCATGGATACCTTTTTCTCCTGTTCTTGCAACATACATTTTAACCTCTATAGTAATTAATGAGACATCCTTTCAAAATAATATCTTTTTCGTCTGGTGTAAGTTCTGCCATTTTAAGCTGGAACTCTTTCAACGATCCATCTTTCACAACATATGCCGTAAATTCAGTTTCTCCATTTTCAATCGCAGACTGAATATTTGGAATAAATAAATAATCCAGATTTTCAAATGAAAGTTCTCCCTCATCAATAATAAATGGAAGCATACCCCAGTTAATTAAGTTCGAACGATATCTTTTTGTTGCATATTCATTTGCAATATTTGCCCATCCACCAAGCACTTTCTGACAAGAAGCTGCCTGTTCGCGTGCAGAACCATCACCCGGTTTTACAGCAAAAATAGTACTACCAAATCCAACATTTCCTTCCCCTACTTCTGGGAACTGAGTGTGAATTGCTGACATAACAGCTTTCAACTCTTCTACTTCTTCTAACGGACATGTATTAGCTTCTACAGCTTTCTGTGCTTTCTGAATTTCCTTTGCACGGCTTACATACATTGGATCCTTTCTAGAAAGTGCAAATTCTGCAAGTCCTAATGGATTTGAACGGAAAGATGATGTCTCACCAGATGGAATCAATTCATCTGTTGTAGTAACCGGATCATGAATTTCAGATACTACTTTAAGTACCAAATTCTGTGGCAATGCACTCATAGCTGGCCAGTCTTTGATGTTTGGACCAAAATGAATTTCCACTTCTGGATTTGCTACACCCTTACTATCAAATACTCTGTTTTCATAAATAGACTTATCAAAGTAATATTTTGGTTTTGTATAATTTACATCAACATCTGTTGCTGCTGTCAAATACCCCTTATTTGCTGCTGTCGCTGCAATCGAACGAGCATCCATAAGTGCAACAGACGAAATTTGTCCATTCTGTACTTTAGAACCTTCACGGTTCGGGAAGTTTCTTGTAGAATGACGGATAGAAAATGCATTATTTGCAGGTGTATCGCCAGCCCCGAAACATGGTCCACAGAATGCAGTTTTTACAACTGAACCAGCCGCCATAAGTTTAGCAACTGCACCATTCTTCACAAGTTCCATATAAACAGGTGTAGAAGCTGGATATACACTTAATGTAAACTCATCTGAACCAATGGATTTTCCATTCAAAATATCTGCTGCATCACAGATATTTTCAAATCCACCACCTGCACAGCCTGCGATAATACCCTGATCTACATAAAGCTTACCATTTCTTACTTTGCTCTTTAAATCAAGTTTTACTTTTCCATCAAAACTTACCTCTGCACGTTTTTCACAATCATCAAGAATATCCATAAGGTTTGCATTCAATTCATCGATTGTATAAACATTACTTGGATGGAATGGCATAGCAATCATAGGTCTGATTTCGCTCAAATCAATTTCAATAAAGCTATCATAATAAGCAACTTCACCAGGATTTAATTCCTTATACTCTTCTTCTCTTCCATGAATTTCATAGAATTCTTCTACTTTTTTATCTGTTTTCCAGATAGAAGAAAGGCATGTAGTCTCTGTAGTCATAACATCTACACCAATACGGAAATCTACACTTAAGTTATCCACACCAGATCCCACAAATTCCATAACTTTGTTCTTTACAAAGCCATTTCCAAATACTGCTCCAATAATTGCAAGTGCAACGTCCTGAGGACCTACACCAATGATTGGTTTTCCTGTTAAATAAATACCTACTACTTCTGGTCTATCAATATCATACGTTTTATTTAATAACTGTTTTACTAATTCTGGACCACCTTCACCTACCGCCATAGTACCTAACGCACCATAACGAGTATGAGAATCAGAACCCAAAATCATCTTTCCACCACCTGCAAGCATTTCTCTAGCAAACTGATGAATAACAGCCTGATGAGGTGGTACATAAACTCCACCATATTTTTTTGCACAAGTAAGACCAAACATATGATCATCTTCATTAATAGTTCCACCAACTGCACAAAGACTGTTATGGCAGTTTGTAAGAACGTATGGCATTGGAAACTTTTCCAAACCTGAGGCTCTAGCAGTCTGAATAATACCTACAAATGTAATATCATGAGAAGTTAATTTATCAAATTTAATCTGAAGTTTCTCCATATTACCCGATGTGTTGTGTTCTTTTAAAATTCCATACGCAATGGTATTTTCTTTTGCTTCTTCTTTCGAAACAACACGTCCAACTTTAGAAGCAACAGCCTCTTTTGCATCATTTGCTTCTAATATTACTTCTTCTCCGCGTACTAAGTACGCGCCTTCCTTATATAATTTCATGGATTTTGTACCTCCTAAAAAAATTCTTTTATTTTTTACCAGATGTAAAACCTTTTAGTACACTGGAAAAACGTTCTGCTTTTATTTTAGATGCCTTTTCACCATCTTTATCTTTCTCTTGCATCCATTTAAAATAATCGGCATCCAAATCAACTTTAATGTCAACTTCTGGAACTATTTTTTCTTCTATCACTTCTTCATCCGACGAAATACCTAACTTATCCAGATATACTTGATTAATTTTTATCTCTGTCTGACGATTTGCATATATGTTGCTTTCATATTCATCTACAGAATTTTCTTTCTTTTTCTGTAATTCTTTGTTTCTATTTTCAATTAATTTTAAATACTTTTCTGTATCTAGCAAATTCTGCAAAGTTGATTTCAACTCCAATTGGTTTTTTTTCATCAAACGCTCTTCTTCTTTTAATTTTTGATTCATTTCCTTATAAATTTCTTCAAACTTTGCATCCGCCTGCCTCATGATATCCTGTGCTCTATTTAAAGCCTCATCTGTATACATAACAGAAGCCGCATAAACATCTTCTGCTTTACGACTAGCATTCCAAATAATTTCATCACCTTTTTTTTGAAATTCTCGCTCTGCACGATCTCTACTTTGTTTTGTTAATTCATATTCATCCATTATATCATAAATAGATTTATTTAATTCAGCCAACAAATCCAATATTTGTTGTTTATCCACAATTACTTTTGTTGGTTCCTTCGCATAAGGCTCACTTTTTGATAACAAAATATGTAAACTTCTTAATATTTTTTCTGTATTGTCCTGTACACTCATAGATTCTCCCGGTTCTATTAAAACTCTTCAAATACTACTTCTCCATTATCCATATTATCCTATTTTACTTGAAAATCTTTCACTCGTAAATACTAATATAATAATTTAAACCATAAAAAAACTCCCTAAGAATGATCTTAGAGAGTTAAAGGCGACAATCGGATTTGAACCGATGATAAGGGTGTTGCAGACCCGTGCCT
>CAYVGA010000002.1:25786-50411 GCA_964449855.1 uncultured Lachnobacterium sp. | reverse complement strand
TCTATACAAAATTTTTAGCGTATAAGATACAAAAAACAGCAGAAAATAGGAAAAATATAGTTGAACTACATAGGATGATAGAGATGAAACAAGATAAATTAACGAAAAAACATTTAGTTGGCTATACCTTGGGTGATTTTGGATAAGATGTTTGCGAAAAAGCAATACATAGAAAGAGGCAGGATGTGACATATAAAAAAATTGTAGAGGAAGTACGAAAAAAACAAGAGATTGAATTATCACAATTAGAGAGTCTTCTTGGAAAAGCAACAGAAGAAGAGGTAGCATTTCTTTATACACAAGCCCGTGAAGTAGTTGATGAAGTCTATGGAAAACGTGTATTCAAACGTGGACTTATCGAGTTTACAAATTTTTGCAAAAATGATTGCTATTATTGCGGGATTCGTAGAAGTAATCCATGTGCAGACCGTTATCGTTTGGATAAAGAAACGATTTTATCTTGTTGCGAAAAAGGATATGCCTTAGGATATCGTACCTTTGTATTACAAGGTGGCGAGGATGGTTATTTTACAGATGATAAAATCTGTGATATAGTAAGTTCTATTCATGAAAAATATCCGGATTGTGCCATTACACTTTCGATTGGTGAGAAATCCAAAGAGAGTTATCAAAAGTATTTTGAGGCAGGGGCAAATCGATATTTACTTCGACATGAGACCGCAAATGAGGAGCATTATGGAAAACTTCATCCGGCAGAATTAAAGTTGGAAAATCGTAAGCAGTGTCTTTATGATTTAAAGGAAATCGGTTATCAGGTAGGTTGTGGATTTATGGTAGGTTCTCCATATCAGAACTTAGAAACATTATATGAAGATTTGCAGTTTATCAAAGAATTAGAACCCCATATGGTAGGAATAGGACCATTTATTCCGCAGAAGGAGACGCCTTTTGCAGAAAAAAAAGCAGGAACGTTAGAAATGACATTACGATTGTTGGCAATTATCCGACTAATACATCCTCACGTATTGCTTCCAGCAACAACAGCTCTTGGAACAATCCATGAAAAAGGGAGAGAGTTAGGAATTTTAGCAGGAGCAAATGTAATGATGCCGAATCTTTCTCCAACAGATGTGCGTGAAAAGTATAAGTTGTATGATAATAAGGCTTGTACAGGGGACGAAGCGGCAGAAGGGGATGCAAATTTGACACTCCGAATGAAGGAAATAGGATATGATTTAGTGTGTGATAGAGGTGACTATCAATCGTAGATAAGAAAGATTGTATAAAATTTAAAAAAGTTATGTAAAATTTAAGAATTTTGTAGTAGAATAGAGGGTATAGTTTTTTGAGAAATCTAATTTTAATATAAATAAGAGAAAAGAGTAATAGAAATGTACGACGTAAAATCATTAAAAGCAGAAGAATTTATTTCAGATGAAGAAATTTTGGAAACATTAGCCTATGCAGATGTAAACAAAGACAATGTAGCATTGATTGATGAAATCTTAAATAAAGCAAGAGAAAGAAAAGGCTTAAATCATAGAGAAGCTTCTGTGCTTCTGGCCTGTGAGATGTCGGATAAAATTCAGGAAATGTACGATTTGGCAAAACAAATCAAAGAAGACTACTATGGCAATCGTATTGTTATGTTTGCACCTTTGTATTTGTCTAATTATTGTGTGAATGGATGTGTGTATTGTCCATATCATTTGAAAAATAAACATATTGCGAGAAAGAAACTCACGCAGGAAGAAGTAGCCAAAGAAGTGATTGCATTGCAGGATATGGGACACAAACGTCTGGCGATTGAAGCAGGGGAAGATCCTGTGAATAATCCGATTGAATATATCTTGGAATGTATCGAAACGATTTATAGTATCAAACACAAAAATGGTGCGATTCGCCGTGTAAATGTAAATATTGCTGCGACTACAGTAGAAAACTATCGCAAACTGCATGATGCAGGTATTGGTACATATATTTTATTCCAAGAAACTTATAATAAGAAGAGTTATGAAGAATTACATCCAACAGGGCCAAAGCATGACTATGCTTATCACACAGAAGCTATGGACAGAGCTATGGAAGGTGGTATTGATGATGTAGGTCTTGGCGTATTGTTTGGACTAGAGTTGTATCGTTATGAGTTTGCAGGGCTTTTAATGCATGCAGAACATTTAGAAGCTGTGCATGGTGTTGGTCCTCATACCATTAGTGTGCCACGTTTGAAACGCGCAGATGATATTGACCCAGATACCTTTGATAATGGTATTGATGATGATACCTTTGCAAAAATCTGTGCATTGATTCGTATTTCGGTGCCATATACAGGCATGATTATTTCGACAAGAGAATCACAACAGGTACGTGAAAAAGTATTGCCGCTTGGCGTGTCTCAGATTAGTGGGGCGTCCCGTACCAGTGTTGGTGGCTATGCAGAGCCAGAGACAGAAGAGGATGTAACTTCTGCGCAGTTTGATGTGAGTGATAACAGAACATTAGATGAAGTTGTAAATTGGCTGATAAAAATGGGACATATCCCAAGTTTCTGTACCGCATGTTATCGTGAAGGCAGAACAGGTGACAGATTTATGACTCTTTGCAAAAATATGCAGATTTTAAACTGCTGTCATCCAAATGCATTGATGACTTTAAAAGAATATTTAGAGGACTATGCAAGTCCTGAAACAAAAGAAATCGGCGGAATGCTTATCGAACAGGAATTGGAAAAAATTCCAAATCCAAAGGTAAAAGCAACAGCTACCGAATATATACATAATATTGCAGATGGAAAGAGAGATTTCCGTTTTTAATATGAGAAGAAATAAGAGTGTTTGTATGCAATTGCATCTGGAAAAACACATTTTATTTAGAGGTAATGTACATGAGTTTAAATGCTGCACCAAATGCAAATCGTTTGCATATCGGTATTTTTGGAAAAGTAAATAGCGGTAAATCTTCGTTCTTAAATGTATTTACAGGGCAGGATGTTTCCATTGTATCGGATGTAGCTGGAACGACTACGGACGTGGTGACAAAGGCAATGGAAATTGCACCACTTGGTCCATGTGTGTTTATTGATACAGCAGGTTTTGATGATGATACTGAGCTTGGTGAGGCTAGAACAGAGCGAACACGTCAGGCTGTAGAGAAGTGTGATATGGCGATTCTTGTGATTTCAGCAGAAAGAGATGAGTTTCTGGTTGAAATTACGGAATCGGAAACGAATGTTATATCTGCTGCAGCTGCGTATAAGCAAAAAAATACGTTGGATTTATCAGCGGAAAAAGAATGGTATCAGTATTTGAAATCTAAAAAAATACCTGTGGTTATTCTTATTAATATCTTTCGCAGGAAAAATATGGATGACGAAGGTGAGTTCAAAATAGAGAAAACGGAATCTTCAATGAGAGATACTGTTGAAAAGAATAAAGACCAGCTTCTTCAAAACATTGCTGCCTTTGCAAAAGAGACACCTATCTTCATTAACGCCAAAACTGGTGAAGGCATGGAAAGTGTAAAAGAAGCCTTGGTTCGCAATATGCCGGAGGGCTTCGAACTTCCATTTATCACAGGGGATTTGGTAGGAGAAGACGACACGGTTATGCTGGTAATGCCGCAGGATGCACAGGCACCAAAAGGGCGATTGATTTTGCCGCAGGTGCAGACCATCCGTGAACTTTTAGATAAGAAATGTATTGTCATTTCAGTAACACCGGAAAAAATGAAGAAAGCCTTGATTCAGGAATTGAAGCCACCAAAACTGATTATTACAGACTCTCAGGTATTTCAGGAAGTATATGAAAATAAACCTGAAGAAAGTATGTTGACTTCATTTTCTGTGCTGTTTGCAGCATACAAAGGGGATTTGACTTATTATGTAGAGGGTGCAAAAGCGATTGATTCGTTAAACAGTGATTCGCGTGTACTTATCGCCGAATGCTGTACCCATGCACCTTTGTCAGAAGATATTGGCCGTGTGAAAATCCCAAATATGTTACGCAAACGATATGGTGCAGAGATGAAAGTAGATATCGTAAGTGGGACAGATTTTCCGATGAATTTGAGGAATTATGATTTGATTATTCAGTGTGGCGGATGTATGTTTAACCGCCGCTATGTGATGAGCCGTATTGATAGGGCAAAGGAGCAGAACGTTCCAATGACCAATTATGGTGTAACCATTGCACATCTGACAGGGATTCTGGATAAGATATCGATGTAAGATTGGAAAAGAGCGTAGATAAATGAATAGAAAACTAAAGACACAGACACTCACAAAGATCGCACTTTGTGTAGCGATTATGTGTGTAACATCATTTTTAATCATACCACTGCCCTTTACGCCTATCGTAATTAGTTTGCACACGATTGTAGTAAATATTATTGGGCTGATATTAAAGCCAAAAGAAGCAGGATTAAGTATATTGATTTACCTGCTTATGGGTCTTATTGGTCTGCCGGTATTCTCCGGCGGGACAGCCGGACCGGCAAAACTGTTTGGCCCAACAGGCGGATTTTATTTTGGCTTTTTATTTGCAGTGATTGCAATAAGTTTGCTTCGTGGAAAGAAAGTATCTCTTAAAAGATATTGCGTTATATCTATAGCAATAGGAATTCCGATCCAGCATATCTGTGCGGTACTTGGGATGTGCATATATAATGAATGGAATGTGTTTGCTGCTTTTACAACAGTTTCATTGCCATTCATTTTAGGAGACATCATTAAATGTGTGATGGCTTCTATGGTCGGGGTAGCCTTAAATAGGGTTATGAAGTAAAGGAAGTAAAAATATGTGGTTTATTTTATCAATTGTAACATTAATTTGCTGGTCAGGTTCTGACCTCTTTTCAAAGATTGGCTGTGTAGATGCAAAGGACAAATACAGTCATCTGAAAATGGTAATGGCCGTAGGTCTTGTGATGGGACTTCATGCTGCATTTGAAATTTTTGTAGGTGGAACAGAGATTTCGCTTGATATTATTCTTACCTACTTGCCGGTTTCACTTTTGTATATTGGTTCTATGGCGATGGGGTATATGGGACTTCGTTATATTGAATTATCCGTTTCCTCTCCAATCTGTAATTCGTCAGGTGCACTTGTTGCTGTTATGACAATTTGCATGATGGGATTATCCGAATTTTCACCGCTTGCACTTGGCGCAATCGTATTGGTTTGCGTAGGTGCAATCGGACTCGGTGTAGTAGATTATTTCGAAGACACAGAACTTCGTGCGGAACGCCAGAAAGAAAGTAACTACATATATTCCAAGAGTCTTATCGCATTAGCACTTCCGGTTTGCTACTGTATTCTGGATGCACTTGGAACTTTTGCAGACAACCGTGTCCTTGAAAAATTAAACGAAGATAGTGCAAACGTAGCTTATGAATTGACCTTCCTTTTTGCAGGAATCTGTTGTTTCATCTATGTGGTACTTATCAAAAAAGACAAACTCATTCCAAAGATGGAAGCACCAAAATACATCGGTGCAGTTTGTGAAACGGCTGGCCAGTTTGCATATATCTATGCAATTGCGGACACCGAACACCTTGCAATGTCTGCACCAATCATTTCTTCTTACTGTGCAGCATCCGTACTTTGGAGCCGTATTTTCTTAAAAGAAAAATTGTCGGCAAAACATTACATGATGATTGTGCTTATCGTTATCGGTATTGCAATTATGGGATTTTTAGATTTATAAAATAGGATATGCAGGTTATGTGCGCGTCTACGTCAAGTAGGCGCGCATGCTTTTTAGTGCATTCTTTTCTAATCGGGAAACCTGAGCCTGTGAAATATGAATCTGTTCTGCAACTTCAATCTGTGTCTTTCCTTCAAAAAAACGTAATCGAATAATCTGTTCATCCCTGTCGTTTAACTGCTTCATGGCAGAAGAAAGGGAGAGATCTTCAATCCAGTTTTCCTCTTTATTTTTCTTATCGGAAATTTGATCCATGACATAGAGCGTATCACCGCTGTCTGTATAGACCGGGTCAAATAAACTAAGAGGTGTCTGTATCGCATCTAAGGCATAGACGATTTCTTCTTTTGTAAGTTCGCATTCTTTTGCGATTTCTTCTAGGGTAGGTTCGTGAAAAGAGTTTCGTGAAAGCATTTCTTTTGCATGGATGGCTTTGTAAGCGGTGTCTCGCAGAGAACGAGGGATGCGATAGGAGGAATTGTCGCGCAGGTAGCGGCGGATTTCGCCGATAATCATCGGTACAGCATATGTGGAAAATTTAACGCCGATGGTCGGGTCGAAATTATCCACGGATTTCATCAGTCCGATGCAGCCGATCTGAAATAGGTCATCGAGATTTTCGTTGTGGTTGGAAAAACGGCGGATGACGGAGAGTACGAGTCGCAGGTTTCCTTGGATGTAGGTTTCTCTGGCTTCCATGTCGCCTGCTTTGATTCGTTTGAATAGTTCTTCTTTTTCTTCTTCTTTTAGTATGGGAAGTTTTGAGGTGTTGACCCCGCAGATGTCTACTTTGTATGTGCCCATGGGTGCCTCCTGTGAAAGTATTACATAATTTTTCTATATAGGGAGTTTTTGCGGAAATGGGGAATTTTATACCTAAATATTTTGATAAAAAACATTTGAATAATGCCGAAGAGTTCCCAAGAATTTTACAGGTTGAAAAAACAAGAAATCATTGCAACTTCCTCATATGTTTATTATAATATATGTTGTGCACAATTTCTTTTTTGTAAGAAATTTTGTAACTATTCAGTACAGCTCAAAACACTTTCTGTTTTGAGCGTAAGAACATGATTCAGGTGGTGAATAATTGCGAAATTTTTACTAAATAGAGATGTACACAATAAAAATAGATATAAATAAATGTATGGGGTGAAAACAATGGTCGAATACGTACGCACAGAGAACTTAAAACCGGGGGACATCATAGCAAAATCCTTATATGACGAAAATGGTCGTACTCTTTTAATGGCTACGAAAACGTTGACAGAGACAGCAATTCGTGTAATTCGTCAATATGGATACAAAGGGGTGTATATTGATAATATTGACGAATTTCGTCGTGAAAGTATACCAATTCCAGAACCATTGATTGATGAATTAACACAGATGCAATTGATGAGTTTATTAAAAACAATTTACAACAATAAAGCAATTCAGGTAGATTTCTACGATGCACATTTTATGAGTGATAAGAAGAAATTACATGGAATGTTGGAAGATATTATTGATACTTTGGTGAAAGCAGAGTATCAAGGAAAGTTGTTATTCGAATTAGAGGATTCGCGTAATATCAATACATGGCTGTATTTTCATTCCATGAATGTATGTTTTCTTTCAATTGGTATGGCAATTAAGCTGGGACTCAGCAAGCAGGAGATAATGGAGATAGCATTAGGTGCGATTTACCATGATATGGGGAAAGCATGGTTCGCAGATTCCCTTGTAAATAAACAGGGTCTTTCTGAAGTAGAGAGAAAAACACTTCGTGAACATCCGGAGAAAATGTTCCGTTTCTTACAGAAACACAATTATTCTGTTTCTACATTGTATGCAGTTTGGCAGCATCACGAAAAAGCAAATGGAGAAGGATATCCTTCCGGTTTAAAAGGCGGTAAAATTGTAGATTCTGCAAAAATTGTTGCCGCAGCAAACGTATATGACAATTTGGTAAATATGAATCCTTATGAGGATAAATTATCCATGTATCAGTCAGAAGCAATTGAATATTTGTCGGCAAATGACGATCAGGATTTGACTTGTCTACGTGCACTCTTTTTGATTGTAGCACCATATCCGGTTGGTACAAAGGTGCGTCTTTCTAATGGGGTAGAAGGTATCGTTGTGAAGAACTTCCCGGATTTTCCACTTCGTCCGGCTTTGATTGCGGGTAAGGATGTCATTCTTCTTCACAAAGACCCAACATATCGTAATACTACGATTACAGAAATTATCAAATAAGAGTAGAAGAAAAATAAAAATATCTTTCCAAAATAGAATTCATCTGTTATAATTAGTAAAAAAAGAGTAACTATGCAGGAGGCAATTGAAATGGCTGAATTTAACAAAACTTTTCAGATAAAATCAGATGATTTAGGTGAAGTTAGAGTTTCCGAAGAAGTTGTAGCGATTATCGCTGGACTTGCTGCTACAGAAGTAGAAGGTGTTAGTTCTATGGCAGGAAACATTACAAACGAAATCGTTAGCAAACTTGGCATGAAGAACCTTTCTAAGGGTATTTACGTAGAAGTTCTGGATGAAGAAATCAAAGTAGATGTAGCTATTAATATTGATTATGGCTATGCAATTCCTGATATTTCTGTAAAAGTACAGGAAAGAGTAAAATCCGCAGTGGAAAATATGACTGGACTTACTGTTGCTGTTGTGAATATCCGTATTGCAAGTGTTGATATGGGAGATAATTAGTAAGTATAATTTATGCTTTTTAAAAATGAATATTTGTAGTATAATAAAAGGTGTCAGTTGGTTGACACCTTTTTTCGTAACTGTTTAGTGCTTTCACAACCTGCAAAATGATACAAGGTATGCCCTCCGGGTGTGCCGCCGGCAGCTTTTGGGTATGCTTGGCAAGTTACGATTCACGGATAAGAAAATAGTGAGGAAATTGTATGACAAGAAGAGAGTTAAGAGAAAATATTTTTATGTTACTGTTTCGTGTAGAATTTCACGAAGAAGGTGAGATGGCAGAACAGTTAGGTTTATTAGAAGAAGATTTGGAACATATTCCGGCAAAAGATATGGAATATATTAATTCCAAATGCAAAGACTTGATTGCAAAGATTCCGGAAATTGATGAAGCGATTAATGCATCTACAACCGGCTGGAAGACTACCCGTATGGGAAAAGTAGATTTAACGATTATTCGTTTAGCCGTATATGAAATGAAATATGAAGAAAATATTCCGGCGAAAGTTGCTATTAATGAAGCAGTAGAATTAGCGAAGAAATATGGAACAGATGATTCTGCGTCCTTTGTAAATGGAGTATTGGCAAAGTTTGTATGTTAAAAAATGTATATTCTGTAGGTGAAGTAAGTAAATTTATCAAGAATCTGATTCGACAGGAGCCGTTTTTGAATGAAATCAGCATCAAAGGAGAGGTGTCGAACTGCACATACCAAAGAGGTTCCGGGCATTTGTATTTTACGTTAAAAGATAAAGATGGTGTTTTAAAAGGTGCGATGTTTCGAAGCAGTCAGTATGGGATGAAGTTCCGTCTGCAGGAAGGCCAGCAGGTCATTGTGACCGGTAGAATTGATACGTTTGAGGGGCAGAGTGTATACCAGATGATTGCGAGCAGCATCGAATTGGATGGTGCGGGGAATCTGTATCAGAGATTAGAAGAACTGAAGCAGGAATTACAGGAAATGGGGATGTTTGATCAGTGTTACAAACGTCCGATTCCGAAATATGTTCGTAAAGTTGGTGTGGTGACATCGGCTACCGGAGCTGTGATTCAGGATATTCGAAATGTTGGATTTCGTCGCAACAGCCGTGTTCAGATTATTTTATGTCCAGCCTTGGTGCAGGGAGATGGTGCAAAGGAAAGTATTGTAAATGCCATTCACAGATTGGAGCAGCTGGATGTGGATGTGATGATTGTCGGAAGAGGCGGTGGTTCGATTGAAGATTTATGGGCCTTCAATGAACGAATGGTTGCAGAAGCGATTTTTCATTGTCGCGTTCCGGTCATTTCCGCGGTAGGACATGAAACAGACTTTACAATAGCAGATTTTGTAGCAGATGCACGTGCAGCCACTCCGTCGCAGGCAGCAGAGATGGCGATCTTTGAATTGGAACAGGCACAGTTGGAATTGGCACAGATGAGAGTGCGATTGAATCTTTCCATGAATCGTAAAGTACAGAATATGCGAGAACGCCTTTCTCATAAACAGACAAAACTGAATTTTTTAAGTCCACAGAGACGCTTGGATGACAATCGAAAACGACTGATGGATATCGAAGATAAATTAATGTACAGGCTGGATTGGATGTTTCAGAATCGAAAGCATCGGTTGGCGGTTTTGGCAAGTACGCTGGATGGATATTCACCTGCAAAAAAGATCAGCAGTGGGTATGCGTATTTAGAAGGACCAGATGGAATGTCTGTGAAATCCATTACGCAGATAAAACCATCGGATGAGATTAAGGTGCATGTTATCGATGGAACAATCAAAGCTCTTGTAACGGAGGCAAATAAAAATGAGTAATAAAGATACTGTAACACTGGAAGAGCGTTTTGAACGTATCGAGGATATTATTAAAAAGATGGAAGCTGGCGATGCGTCTTTGGACATGTCGTTTGAGTTATATAAAAATGGATTGGAAGAAATTAAAGCTGCAAATGCCATGCTGGATGATATGGAGAAGGCCATGCTGCTTTTGAATGAAAATGGAACCTTGGAGGAATTCTAATGAATATTCGAGAAGAGTTAGGGGCACGTGCAAAGCACGTAGAAGATGTATTAACTACATTTCTGCCAAAAGAAACCGGAACACAAAAGACGATTTTTGAGGCAATGAATTATAGTTTGCTGGCAGGGGGTAAACGTATTCGTCCTATTTTAATGGAAGAAGCATATCAGATGTTTGCAGCTGCAAATGGCAAGGAGACCAAAGCGATATATGCATTTATGGCAGCGATGGAAATGATTCATACGTATTCGCTGGTACATGATGATTTACCTGCAATGGATAATGATGAGTACCGTCGCGGCAAAAAAACGACACATGCCGTTTATGGTGAAACGATGGGAATTTTGGCAGGCGATGCACTGTTAAATTATGCATTTGAAACGGCCGCAGAGGCTCTTTCGGATGAAGAAGTAAATGCTTCTTATTTGAGAGCATATCAGGTGCTTGCGAAAAAAGCAGGCGCATATGGTATGATTGGTGGCCAGGTGGTAGATATTGAGACTGAAGGTATGTCGGTAGAAGAAGTGAAACTGGCACGCTTAATTTATATTTTTGAATTGAAAACGGCAGCACTTTTAGAAGCATCTCTTATGATAGGAGCGATTCTCGGAGGAGCAACGGAAGAAGAAGTGGCTGCAATGGAATGTATTGGACGCAGGGTTGGTGTAGCTTTCCAGATTCAGGATGATATTTTGGATGTAACCAGTTCTATGGAAGTATTGGGAAAACCAATCGGCAGTGATGAAAAGAACAACAAAGTAACCTATGTTACATTGGTCGGTTTGGAAAAAGCACAGGAAGAAGTAGCGAAACTGTCACAGGAAGCACTCGAACTACTTGCACAGTTACCGGTACAGAGTGAGTTTTTAAAAGAGACTATTATTTATCTGATACATAGAGAAAAATAAATGAGGTTATATCATGATACTGGATCGTATACAGAAAGAGAATGATATTAAAAATTTGACAGAAGAAGAGCTGGATGAACTACGATACGAGATACGAGAGTTTTTACTGGAAAGTATTTCTGTAACCGGTGGACATCTGGCATCGAATTTAGGGGTAGTAGAGCTTACGATGGCACTTCATCTGTGTTTTGATTTACCAACAGATAAAATTATCTGGGACGTAGGTCATCAATCCTATACTCACAAAATTCTGACAGGCAGAAAAGAAGGATTCCAGACATTACGTAAATATGGAGGTTTGAGTGGATTTCCAAAAAGCAACGAAAGCGAAAGTGACTGTTTCAATACAGGACATAGTTCGACTTCCATATCTGCGGGACTTGGGATGGCGGCCGCCAGAGAAATTACAGGGGAAGACTATCATGTAGTTTCGGTAATTGGTGATGGTTCTTTGACCGGTGGTATGGCGTATGAAGCTTTGAATAATGCTTCTCAGATAGAGAAAAATTTTATTATCGTTTTAAATGACAATAACATGTCCATTTCTGAAAATGTGGGTGGCGTGAGTAAATATTTAGCGAAATTCCGTACTGCCGATGCATACCGTGATTTAAAAACGGGAGTTATGAATACTTTACATAAGATGCCGTTATGTGGAGAAAAACTGATTCATAGTATCCGCAATGCAAAGAGCAGTATCAAGCAATTGTTGATTCCGGGTATGCTTTTTGAAGAAATGGGGATTCTTACGCTTGGTCCTGTAGATGGTAATGATATCAAAGAGCTTATCAAAACATTTCAGGAGGCTAAACGAGTAAACGGACCGGTACTGGTACATGTACTTACCAAAAAAGGTGCGGGATATTTGCCGGCCGAAAAGAATCCTGCCCGTTTTCATGGAGCAGAGCCATTTGATATAGAAACCGGAAAACCATTAAAGAAAAAAGAAAAAGCCACATATACCGATGTGATATCAAATGTTATGTGTCAGTTGGGTGAAAAAAACAAGAAACTGGTAGCCATTACGGCGGCTATGGCAGATGGCACAGGATTAGCGAAATTCGCAGAAACATTTCCAAAGCGTTTTTATGATGTAGGTATTGCAGAACAGCATGGCACGACCTTTGCTGCAGGATTGGCAAAAGCAGGATTAAAGCCTGTCTTTGCGGTATATTCCTCTTTCCTGCAAAGAGCCTATGATCAGGTACTGCATGATGTGTGTATTCAGAATCTGCCGGTTGTATTTGCGATTGATCGTGCAGGTTTGGTTGGCAGTGATGGAGAAACTCATCAAGGGATTTTTGATATATCCTACCTGTCTTCCATACCGAATATGACCATAATGGCACCGAAGAATAAATACGAATTGGCCGATATGATGCAGTTTGCGGTGAATTTTGAAACCCCAATTGCAATTCGTTATCCGAGAGGAACGGCATACGATGGATTAAAAGAGCATCGCACACCAATCCAATTAGGTAGGGCAGAACTACTTACAGAAGGAAAAGGGGTGGCATTATTTGCACTTGGAAGTATGGTTGAAACAGCAATGCAGGTAGCAGATCTGTTAAAAGAACATGGTATCGAAGCAACGGTGGTTAATGCACGTTTTGCCGCACCATTTGACCGGGAAATGATAATATCACTTGCTGACAATCATAAATTGTTAGTAACAATGGAAGAAAATGTTGCCAGTGGTGGCTTTGGTGAACATGTATCAGCATTTGTCAATGAACAGGATTTAGATATGAAAGTACAGATTGCTGCAATACCGGATGCATATGTGGAGCATGGAAACGTAGAACGTTTGAAAGAGGATATTGGTATTGATGCAGGTTCTATTTTTGAAAAGGTATTAAAATTATATCAGGAGATGAATTAAAGGATAGTATAAAGTTTTATGAAAGAACGTTTAGATGTGTTGTTAGTGAATCGTGGTCTGGCACCTTCCCGCGAAAAAGCCAAGACCATGATTATGGAAGGAAATGTATTTGTAAATAACAATCGTGAGGATAAAGCGGGCTCGACCTTTCCAGATGATTGTAACATTGAAGTTCGTGGGAATACTTTGAAATATGTCAGTCGTGGCGGTTTGAAATTAGAAAAAGCCATGACACATTTTGGAATTGCACTGGACGGAAAAGTTTGTATGGATATTGGTGCTTCGACAGGTGGCTTTACGGATTGTATGCTGCAGAATGGAGCTGCAAAAGTATATGCAGTAGACGTAGGATATGGACAGTTTGCATGGAAACTACGTCAGGACGAGCGTGTCGTTTGCATGGAAAAGACCAATATTCGTTATGTAACACCGGAAGATATTGATGATGCATTGGATTTTGCATCGGTGGACGTGTCATTTATTTCACTTACCAAAGTATTAGGACCGGCTAGGGAATTATTGAAAGACCATGGACAGATGGTTTGTTTGATCAAACCGCAGTTTGAGGCCGGACGCGAAAAGGTTGGCAAAAAAGGTGTGGTGCGTGAAAGAAGTGTACATGAAGAAGTTATCGAAAAAATTTTAACATTTGCATTGGAAAATGGATTTTCTATCCATAATTTAGAATATTCTCCAATCAAAGGACCAGAGGGAAATATCGAATATTTAGTATATATTGAGAAAGACGATAATCCGAAAAAGGAGGAATCCGTGGATTTTCATGCAGTGGTAGAGGCTGCACATGGAAGTTTGGATAAATAATGTATGAAAAAATTTGCAATCATTACAAATGCATATAAAGATAAGAAACTAGTACTGACACATAAAATTGTAGATTATATTACAGAAAAGGGCGGATATGCGGTTGCTTTGTCAGAGGGGCATGAAGGATTAGATGAATATGCAAATATCAACTTTTCCAAAATCCTGGAAGATACGGAATGTATTATAGTACTTGGTGGAGATGGTACTTTGATCCGTTCTGCGACAAAAGTAATGGAATACCGTATTCCTCTGCTTGGAATCAATATCGGAAATTTGGGATATCTTTGTGAATTAGAAGCAAATGATGTATTTGATGCTATTGATCGTTTGATGAAAGGGGAGTATTTCCTGGAAGAACGTATTATGATTGAAGGTGGAAAGAATCCAAGGGAAATCGTGTATGGATTAAACGATATTGTTATCCATCGTGTGGGAGACTTGGCGGTACTTCGAATGAATGTGTATGTAAATGGTGAGTTTTTGGCCACATATGATGCCGATGGAATTATCGTATCTACACCAACCGGCTCTACAGGTTATAACCTTTCTGCCGGAGGTCCGATTGTAAATCCCAAGGCCCAGATGCTGGTTATGACTCCAATCAATTCACATAGCTTAAATGCCAGAAGTATTGTGTTTAGTTCCAATGATTTGATTGAGATTGAAATGGGTACAAGACGTTATCTGATGGACGAAGAAGCGTATGTCAGCTGTGATGGTGACAGGGTAGAAACACTTCGCGTAGGAGAGCGTTATGCAGTTTCCCGTTCTTTAAATGTTATTTCGATTGCAAGATTAAAGCGAAAGAGTTTCTTGGAAATTCTTCGTAAAAAGATGGGAAGTAATTTAGGAGGATTGGATGAAAACCAAGAGGCAATCAAAAATATTAGAATTGATTCGTAAAAATGATATAGAGACTCAGGAAGAATTGCTGGCTTATTTGCTGGATGCTGGTTTTGCAGTAACGCAGGCTACTGTTTCCCGTGATATTCGTGAGATGAAGCTGACAAAAATTTCGACAGAGGGTGGCAGACAAAAATATGCTGTATTACATGAAAAAGCAGAAAATATGTCTGAAAAGTATGTGCGAGTCCTTCGGGATGGTTTTGTATCGATGGATGTTGCACAAAATATTCTTGTAATAAAAACGGTTTCAGGAATGGCAGGTGCAGTATGTGCGTCGATCGATGCTATGAATATCCAGGAAATTGTAGGTTCCATTGCAGGAGATGATACCATTATGTGTGCAATTCGAACCAATGAAGATGCTGTTTCAATTATGAAGAAACTTCGTAAAATTGTAGAATAGTATTGTGTTACCATGCATGGAGTGAACATGGGCAGCATTGTGGGCTGACAGAGTCCCGCGTGTAAATGGAGAGCAGAAGGAGAAAATATGTTACAAAATCTACATGTGAAGAATCTGGCGTTGATTGACGAAACAGAGGTGGAATTTCAGGAAGGATTAAATATTTTAACAGGTGAAACCGGTGCAGGAAAATCCATTATCATTGGTTCCATCAACTTGGCACTTGGCCAGAAAGTTTCAAAAGAAATGTTAAAAGAAAATGGTGAGCCGGCATTGGTTGAGCTGATTTTTTCTGTGGATGACGAAAAAGTAAAAGAAAGATTAAGAGAATTGGATATCGAAGCAGATGACAATCAGGTAATTCTGACTCGAAAAATCACTTCGGGAAAAGCAGTAGCACGTATCAATGGTGAAGCGGTATCTGCTTCTGTTTTAAAAAGTGTTGCCTCTCTCTTGATTGATATTCACGGACAGCATGAGCATCAGTCTTTATTGTCTAAGAAAAAACATTTGGACATTTTAGATATATATGCCAAACAGAAATTGGGTGAGAGGAAAGAACAGCTTGCCGCTGCATTTTCTGAATATAAAAAATTGAAAGAAGAATGGGAAACCTCTAGTATGGACGAAGAAGAACGTGTTCGTGAGCTTTCCTTTTTAGAGTTTGAAATCAAAGAAATTGAAGATGCAAATCTTCGAATTGGAGAAGACGAAGAATTAGAAGAAGAATTCAAGCGGTTTTCCAATGGCAGAAAAATTATGGAAGCAGTCGGTCATGCACAGGATGCAGTAGACGGACATGGTGAGAATGCTTCAGAACTCATTGGCCGTGCGCTTCGCGAGATTTCTTCGGTATCCGCGTATGATAAAGCAGTTGCAGATATGGAAAGCCAGTTAATCGAGATTGAAAATCTTCTGCATGATTTTAATCATGAATTGTCCGCTTACATATCCGATGCGGATTTTGATGAAGAAAGTTTTTATAACATTGAAAAGCGTTTGGATTTGATTAATCATATGAAGACCAAATATGGCAATTCTATTGAACGTATTCTGACTTTGTATGAAGAAAAATGCGAAAGAGTCCGAGTGTTAAACGATTATGATGTATATCTGAAAAAGCTGGGAGATGCATTAAATGCGAAAGAACAGGAAGTAAAGGCATTTTGTGAAGAAGTATCTGCAATCCGAAAAGCGGAAGCAGTGGTTCTTTGTAATTCTATTACAAAAGCATTACAGGATTTGAATTTTCTGGATGTTACATTCCAGATGGAATTTGGAGAAACTATAGCATATACGGCAAATGGATTTGACAGTCCGGAATTTATGATTTCTACAAATCCGGGAGAACCGGTTCGTCCATTGGCAAAAGTAGCTTCCGGTGGTGAAATGTCCCGTATTATGCTGGCGATTAAAACGATTATGGCAGATGCAGACGAAATCGAGTCTTTGATTTTTGACGAAATTGATACTGGAATCAGTGGACGTACTGCACAGATGGTGGCAGAAAAGATGAATGTGTTAGGCAGAAATCATCAGATTATCTGCATTACACATCTTCCTCAGATTGCTGCGATGGCAGATGCACATTTCTTAATTGAAAAATCTGTGGAAAATAGTGTGACACGTTCCAATATTTACAAATTAAATGAAGAAAAATCCATTCATGAACTGGCACGTATGCTCGGCGGTGTAGAAATTACCGATGCTGTAGTAAAAAATGCGCAGGAAATGAAAGAATTGGCGAGAATGAAAAAATAAGATGTTCCGCATACTAGCTTTGAGTAAAGGAGAAGTAGTATGCGGAGCTTTTTTTATAGAATATCAAAAAATTTAACGGGTATATATGTCATTTGTTTTCTGATTTTATCCTATCGTTTGACGTACAATGAGTTTTATTGTGAGATTCATGAAGAAGTAAAGGTTAGTATATCCAGTGAGAGAGAAGTTTATCCATGGGGAAAAATTGTGGGAATCTACACAAAGTCCAATGGTATTTTTGTGATTGATACCTGTGAAATTGAAACACCATCGGGAGATTTTGTAAATCCGACCAAATATCAAATCAAATCCGGTGACTATATTCTTGCAATTAATGGAGTGCAGTTAGAGGAAAAGGAAGAGATGGTGGAAGCTATTCAGCGTTCGAATGGTGAAACCCTGACTTTTACAGTTTGTAGAGATGGTGAAATTCGAGAGGAAAATTTAACACCGGTGTTATCCCGGAACGGAGAATATTTGCTGGGGATATGGATTAAAGACGATTTAGCAGGTGTAGGAACGATTACCTATGTCACAGAGAGTGGTGATTTTGCGGCACTTGGACATGGTATGGGGAATGGGCAGACAGAAGAACTTTTAGAGGTACGAGGTGGTGATATTTATGTGTCGGATATTATTGGTATTCAAAAAGGCGTGAAGGGAGAACCAGGAGAAATCAAAGGTGTGATTAAGTATGGTTTTAACAATCATATTGGAAGTGTAGGTACAAATTCAAAAAAAGGAATTTACGGCAGTCTGGATGAGGATGATATTGCTCGTATTCCACAAGAAGAATTATGTAAGGTAGGAGCAAAACAGGAAATTAGCATTGGTGCAGCCCAGATTATTTCTGAGATTTCCGGAGAACGAAAGTATTATGATATTGAAATTACTTATGTAGATTATCTGGCAGTCAACTCCAATAAGGGGCTGCATATACAGATTACGGATGAAGAATTGCTGGAACTGACAGGAGGGATTGTGCAGGGAATGTCGGGCTCGCCCATTCTCCAAAATGGGAAGATTATAGGTGCGGTAACACATGTGCTTATTAATGACCCCACATGTGGGTATGGGATATTTATTGAGAATATGTTGGAGGAACAGTAACAATAGTTACACTCTTTCATTGTAATTGTGAAGGTCGTAACAGTTACGAAAAGTAATAATTGGTAATATTTTTTATAAGATAGCAGGTTAATAATTTGACGAATGGTAAGAAATGGAATATAATTTAGATATCATATATCAACTAAGGAGAGCTCGTTATGGGGAAATATGTAAAGAGAAAACAATTGACGCCGCAACAGTATAGGATGGCGAACAAGACAATGGCAGTTATTTTAGCAATTTGCTATATTGCTTATATTGGAACCGAATATTCCAATATATCAAAAGGAACCGCTACATCATTTAGTGGGGTCCGTTGTGCAATTTATGGATTTTTTTTGGTTGCGAATTTTGTTGTTCTTAAACTAAAAGGTGACAAGAAGTTTGCAATGCTGTTTTATTGTGTAGCATTTTTGGTGCCGTATTTATTCTTAGTTATGAATAATGGGGTAATTAGCATGGTACTTGCCTTTCCGGCTTTGGTTGGGTTTATGCTGTATTTGAACTCAATTGTAGTGGGTACAGGCTGTTTTATCGTATTTATTATCTGTGCTTTGAAGTGTGCGATTGTAAAGACTATGGGTGATGCGGTATTGTTTGATTATGGCAATCTGATTACGATTGGTTTTGTTATTGCGATTTATGGTTCTTATCAGGCAATTAAGATTTTGTATGAATTCAGTGAACAGGATCGAGAGGTAATTGTAAAAGAAGCTGCGCGCCGTGCAGAAGTTGCTGAAACAGTAGCCGGTATTGTAGAAAAAATTGCAAATGATTTTGTGGAAGTTATCAATGGTTTGGATGGTGTAAAGGAATCCATGGGTACGGTAGAAGGTTCCATGAACGGCATTGCGGATAGTAGTGAGAATACAGCTTCCGCGGTAAACCGTCAGGCAGATAGGACTTCTGATATTCAGAATCGTTTAGAAAATACAAACAATTCTGCAATGAATGCATTACATACAACTGACAATTTGAAAAATGTTGTTTCTAATGGTATGACATTGGCTGGTAATCTGCAGGAGCAGTCAAATTTAGTTGACCAGAATGTGGCAAAAATCTCACAAACAGTAGAAGCACTTGTTTCCAATGTGCAGAAAGTATCTGGTATTACAGATTCTATTTTAAATATTTCTTCACAGACAAATCTGCTTGCTTTAAATGCAAGTATTGAGGCAGCAAGAGCAGGAGACGCTGGCAGAGGTTTTGCTGTAGTAGCAAATGAAATTCGTAAACTTGCAGAAGAGACAAAGGTTTCTACAGAAAAAATTACAGAAATCATCAATGAATTAAAAGCTGTTACCGATGAAACACAGCGTGGAATTGAAGAATCAGCAGAAGCAATTAATGTGCAGAGACAGAATGTACAGGAAGTAACACAGAGTTTTGCAGAAGTTGGTAACGGTATGGATATTTTAGAGGTAGACGTTGCTACGATGACACAGGAAGTAGAGGCCGTATTGATTGCAAATGGCGAGATTGTCGACAGCATTGCAACCTTATCTGCTTTATCAGAGGAAGTGTCTGCTGAGACACAGACCTGTAAGGATACCATTCATGGAGCTTATAATGACGTAGGTACATTCTCAAATATGGTAGAAGGTACATTTGTACAGCTTCAGGAATTGGCAGAGGCGACACAGCAGAATTAGTACATATTTTGAAGATTATAAATGATTTTGCCTAAATTTTATTGGCTTAAGAGGAGAAGTTTTTATGCAAAATGTATCAAAAAAGAATAACTTAACAATAGCCGAAATAATCGGAAATACTTTACGAAAGACATCTATTTTAATTATTGGAGTAGTTGCTTTAATCGCAGTAAGTCTTTTTCTATTTACTAGATATACTGCTGTAGTTAATAGTGCCGGAATTGTTCGAGGTGGCAGTCAAAGAGTTATTAAACAAGTTATTGCAGGTGCAGATGAGTCAAAGGCACTTTCCACTGTTGAAGCTACCCTTATAGCAATCGGCGAGCAAATGCATCTTGGTAATTTTCCAGAAAGCAGAGACGAGGTAGAAAATTATTGGAATGGTACCATCAAACCTGATATTGAAGAATTTAAGCAAACCGGTGATTACACCACACTTTTAGAGGATAGTGAGACCTTATTCCAAATGACAAACCAGATGGTAAATGATGCACAGGCAGTGGTAGATGTTTTGGCGATTATTCTATATGTTATTCTTGCTGCATTTTTGGTAACATGTTTGTTTGTATTCCGAAAGCTTTCAAGTATATTTAATGATAGTGTAGTACAGCCGATTAGTGAATTGGAAGGCAGCTTGAACGAACTTGCAGAGGGTGTTCTTTCAAAACAGTTTGTATATGAAAAACAGGATGAAATCGGAAGATTATACGATATTTTGAATCATATGAGACTTGGAATTTTATCTTATATTCAGGATATTGATAAGAATCTGGGTGTTATGGCAAAAGGAGATTTAGTAACTAGCAGTGATATGGATTACTTAGGTGATTATGTGCCTATTCAACGTAATTTGGAACATATCAGAAGAAGTCTTTCTACAGAGTTTAAAAATATGGATGAGCAAGCGGATCAGGTTGCTTTGGCTGCGGAGGAAGTGGCAAAAGTATCACAAAGTTTGGCAGAGGGTGCTGTTAACCAGAATGATAGTATTCAGACCTTACAGCAGAAGATTATGCTTACTTTGGAAGAGAATGCAAAAGTTGATATTTTTGTAGGAGAAGTTAAAAAATCCAGTGGAGATACGAATCAAAGTGTTATTTATACTAGGGAACAAATGAATAAAGCTGTTGTGGCGATGAAAGACATCAGTAATGCTTCTGAAGAAATTAAGAAGATTGTAAACGCTTTGGATAGTATTACTTCTGAGACAAGCTTGTTGTCTCTCAATGCATCCATTGAAGCTGCTCGTGCAGGAGAAGCAGGTCGTGGATTTGCGATTGTTGCTGAAAATGTAAGTAAACTTGCAGAAGAATCTAGTAAATCAACTGAAATTATTCGAAATTTGGTTGAAAATGCGCTTGAATGTGTTTTAAGAGGAACAAAAATTGTAAATGATGCAGCAAGATCACTCAATGAAATTTCAGATAATACAAATATTGTAGATGAGATGATTGGCAAATTGAATGAACAGAGTAAGTTAGAACATGGACTTATGGAAGAAATTAATGAATTATCTACCAGCATTTTGGATGTTGTTACGGATACTTCTGCTATTTCTGAAGAATGTGCGGCTTCATCCGTTGAGCTTATTACATATTCAAGCAACTTAAAACAGAGTGTAGGAAAATTTGTTACTGAATAACAACAGCAAGTGTTTTGAGCTGTCCTGACTAGTTACAATAATTCTTATTAAGTGATTAGCTTGGATGAAAATTCAGTGTCAGCTACATATTTGGATGCAAGACAACATATATTTAAGATGTAGTAAAGGAAGCGTTTCTGATATTGACGAAACGAAAGAAAAATCATATAGTAATCATGTAAATAAAACTATCAAAGGGGAGTAGTTTTGATGTATTGTCAACAGTCTCAGTTGAATTTAAACTTGGCAGTACATACCATGATTTGGGTACCAGACTTTTGATACACGATTTTAGTGTATCAAAAGTCTTTTTTTTAAATTCCCATGAACCTCCTATTGGTAATCAAACAACTTCCTCGCAAATGGAAAAGGAGAAATGTATGAGAGATTTTTACTTAATGCCCAAAGAACAGATTTTGGAACAATTCAAAGTAACTGTACAGGGACATTCGAAAGAGCGTGCAGAAAAATTATTGGAAGAATATGGTCCGAATCAATTAAAAGAAGGAAAAAGAAAAAGTACATTAGAAGTTTTTTTATCACAGTTCGCAGATTTGCTTGTAGTGATTTTGATTGCGGCTGCCATTATTTCTATGGTGTCCGGAAATGTGGAAAGTACCATTGTTATTTTTGCTGTTATCATTATGAATGCGATTCTGGGTACGGTACAGCATAAAAAAGCAGAAAAATCACTGGATAGTTTAAAGTCTTTGTCTTCGCCAAATGCAAAGGTACTTCGTGATGGTGTAAAAGTAGAAATACCATCGAAAGATATCGTACCTGGAGATATTGTACTTTTAGAAGCTGGTGATATGGTTGTTGCAGATGGCCGAATCATTGAAAACTTTTCGTTGCAGGTAAATGAAAGTGCTTTGACAGGTGAATCTACCAATGTAGATAAACAAGCGGTTGATATCGAACAGGAAGTACCGCTTGGTGATAGGGTAAATATGGTATTTTCCAGCAGTTTGGTTACATATGGCCGTGCAACGCTTGTTGTAACCGGTACTGGTATGGATACAGAAATCGGTAAGATTGCTGCACTTATGAATGCGACAAAAGAGAAAAAAACACCGCTTCAGATTAGTTTGGATCAGTTTAGCAGTCGTCTCGCAATGGTAATTATGGTGATTTGTGTGATCGTATTCGCAATGAGTCTCTACCGTGATATGCCCGTATTAGATTCCTTAATGTTTGCAGTAGCATTAGCTGTTGCTGCAATTCCAGAAGCACTTAGTTCCATTGTAACTATTGTACAGGCGATGGGAACACAAAAGATGGCAAAAGAAAATGCTATTATCAAGGAATTGAAAGCTGTGGAATCTCTTGGCTGTGTATCTGTCATTTGTTCCGATAAAACTGGAACATTGACACAAAATAAAATGACAGTTCAGCAGGTGTATATTGATGAAAAAGTGATACAGCCAGAAGCACTTAGCATGGATGTGAAACTCCATAGAAATTTATTGTTTAATGCAATTCTTACAAATGATTCTACAATTGTGGATGGTAAAGGCATTGGAGATCCAACAGAATATTGTTTAATCGAAATGACTCGTAAACTTGGTTTAAATGAAGAATATATTCGTACAAATATGCTTCGTTTAGCTGAGATTCCATTTGACTCGGATAGGAAACTGATGTCTACTAAATATATAGTAGATGATAATGCGATTATTATGACAAAGGGTGCTTTGGATGTGCTCTTGGATAGAACAATAAATATAGATACCAGTGAAGGAGTTCGTCCGATTACAGATGCTGATAAAGAAGCAATTTTGGCTGCAAATATAAAGTTTTCCGAAAATGGTCTTCGCGTACTTGCTTTTGCATACAAAGATACAGAAGCTGATAATTTATTAGATGTTAGTGATGAATATGGTTACACATTTACAGGTTTAATTTCAATGATGGACCCACCACGAGTAGAATCTGCTGCTGCGGTTGCTGCTGCCAAACGTGCAGGTATTAAACCAATTATGATTACAGGCGACCATAAAATTACAGCAACAGCTATTGCGAAACAGATTGGTATTTTTGAATATGGTGATTTGGCTGTAACAGGTATGGAACTCGATGCTATGGATGAAAAAGAATTGGATGAAAAACTTCCAAAGATTTCTGTTTATGCACGTGTATCACCGGAAAATAAGATTCAGATTGTAGAAGCTTGGCAGAGAAGAGGTAATATCGTAGCAATGACTGGAGATGGTGTGAACGATGCACCGGCTCTTAAGAAAGCGGATATCGGTGTAGCAATGGGCATTACTGGTACAGAAGTATCCAAAGATGCGGCGGCTATGATTTTAACAGACGATAATTTCGCAACTATTATTAAAGCTGTGGCAAATGGTAGAAATGTATACCGTAATATTAAAAATGCAATTAAGTTCCTTTTATCAGGAAATATGGCGGGTATTTTTTCTGTATTATATACTTCCCTTATGGGATTACCAGTGCCATTTGCGCCAGTGCATTTGTTGTTCATGAACTTACTTACCGACTCACTTCCAGCGATTGCAATTGGTATGGAACCACCGGAAGATGGACTTTTGGAAAAAGCACCTCGTGATCCGAAAGAGGGTATTTTAACAAAAGAATTTATTATTAAGATTGGTGGAATGGGTGGCATCATTGCTATTTGTACAATGGCCGCATTCCATATGGGATTAAATCAGGGCGATGAAATGTTAGCAAGCACGATGGCATTTGCTACACTTACACTTGCTCGTTTATTCCATGGATTTAACTGTAGAAGTGACATTAATATTTTCAAGCTTGGTTTTAAAGGAAATATGGCAAGTCTGGGTGCATTTCTTGCAGGCGTTGTATTCTTGGCATTGGTATTATTTGTACCTGTTTTAAGCAGATTATTTGCAGTGGCAACACTTACAGTTGGACAGTTGGGTGCGATTGTAATTCTAGCTTTGATTCCAACGGTACTGATTCAGTATGGAAAAATTAAAAACCATGACAAATAAAGAGCTGATATAATTGATTTATCAAGTATTTCAACTGGTATTAGAAAAAGCGATTGTATATACAATCTAAATGAAGTAATTTGGGCGTATTAGCAGATAATACGTCCTTTTTTAATGGTAGAAAAAAAATCGGATATATGCTATGATGCTTTTATATTACGTTAGCTTGAGGTGCT
>CAYVGA010000002.1:0-25686 GCA_964449855.1 uncultured Lachnobacterium sp. | reverse complement strand
AAAGGTTTTCAATTGTTGAAAGATGGTGGAGAAGAGGCTGTAAAGGGAGAGTTGCTTGCTAGTAAAATTTGTCAATGTTTTGATATTCCACAAGTGACTTATCGTGAAAATGTTTACGATGGGCAGTTGGTTACGGAAAGTGATATTGTTACTTCAAAAAAACGTTCTATGGTATCAAAAATGGCGTTTGATGTGTTTGCGGCGAATCACGATTTGGATACGTTAGAGGTTTGTGCGAAATTAGATCCTGTGACTTTTTATGGTATGAATATTTTGGATTATCTCGTAGGGAACACAGATAGACATGTAGAAAACTGGGGTTTTTTAGTTGATAATGAGACGAATGATTATATTGCTTTGTATCCACTTATGGATTTCAATCAATGTTTTTTGTCGTATGACAATATAGATGGGGCAAACTGTCTTACACTTTTGCCTCGTAAGCTGACACAAAAAGAAGCTGCGATAGAGGCAGTGAAGAAGATTGGATTGCCATTAAAATATGAGATAGAATGGTCGTTATTTGATGGGATGGAAGATAAGGCAGAGATGTTTTTCAAAAGATTAGAAGTGCTGAAATACTATGTATAAGATATGGATTTTGAAATTGTAATGTAACTATTCAGGACAAGGTTGTGGAGAGAAGTATGAAAAAATATGTCATGAAGAGAAAAAATAAGAGTACGTATAGGATTGCCTCAAACTTTTGGATATTTGCAATTGTAACTGCATGTATACTGTCAGCTTGCGGCAGGGAAACAGGAGCAGAGATACAGACAGAAGAAACAGAGCATATGGAGCTGGTGAGCGAAGTTGTGACGGAAACAGAAAGTGAAGTTATAGATTTGCATCCATATGATTTTACGCTTTGTTTTGCTGGTGATATTAGTTTGGATGAAAATGCAGTAACAACTGCACAGTTGGATGCAAGTGAAAATGGAATTTATGATTGTATTTCACCGGAACTGATTCAAATTATGCGGAATGCAGACCTGATGTGTCTGAACAATGAGTTTACGTTTAGTACCAATGGTTCTCCAATGCCTAGCAAAGCCTATACGTTCCGTGCAAATCCTGAGCGTGTGTCTGTGTTACAGGAAATGGGTGTTGATATTGTGACTTTGGCAAATAACCATGTATATGATTATGGGAAACAGGCACTTTTGGATACATTTACAACATTAGAAGATGCAGGAATAGATTATTTTGGTGCAGGGAAAAATTTGGATGAGGCGATGGAAGCCGTATACTATGAAATAGATGGCAAAACGATTGCTTTTGTAGGTGCTTCTCGTGCAGAAAAGTACAAGCTGACACCACAGGCAACTGACACGGAACCAGGTATTTTGCGTTGCTATGATACGGAATTATTTTTAGAAGCTATTCGTGAAGCAGATGCCAATGCAGATTTTGTAATCGCTGTAGTACATTGGGGAACAGAGTATAGCTATGATTTAGAAGATGTGCAGTTGGCAACAGGAAAAGAATATCTGGATGCAGGAGCAGATGCGATTATTGGTGGCCATTCACATTGCCTGCAAGGTATGGAGTTTTATGATGGAAAGCCAATTATCTATAGTTTGGGAAATTATTGGTTTAATAGCAAAACACTCGATAGTATGCTGGTGCAATTGCATTTTGTAGGAGATGATACCAATGGAAGTGTAGAGGTTTCGATTGTACCTGCCATTCAAAAAGGCGCAAAGACACAGATTGTAACCGATCCGGAAGAACAGGAAAGAATCTATTCCTTTTTGGAAGAGATATCGATAAATGTTACAATTGATGAACAGGGATTTGTTCGTTACTAAATCATGTTCTCATATTCAAAATAGCAGGTGCTTGATGTAGTTATATTATAGTAACAGCCAATTAAAGGCTGAACGGTTACATATTAATAGAAGAATTATGGGGGGAATTATGACGAATCAGGAAATTCAGACATTGTTGGAAAAGCAACGTAAATTTTATAAAAGCGGAGCAACGCTTTCGGTTGATTTTCGTATTCGGCAGCTGAAAAAGCTATATGCAGTGATTAAAAAATATGAAAATGAAATACAGGAAGCATTAAGAATCGATTTGGGCAAAAGTGAATGGGAAAGTTTTATGTGCGAAACCGGTTTGGTGCTTACTGAGATTTCGTATATGATACGTCATGTGCGAAAATTTACGAAAGAACATACCGTTCCTACACCGTTAGCACAATTTGCTTCTCATAGCTATACCCAGGCAGTTCCATATGGTAACACATTGATTATGAGTCCGTGGAATTATCCATTTCTGCTTACGATTGACCCTTTGGCAGATGCCATTGCGGCAGGGAATACGGTGGTTGTAAAGCCGAGTGCCTATTCGCCAGCTACGGGCAAAATGATAGAGAAAATCATTTCGGAATGTTTTCCAGCGAAATATGTTGCGGTTGTTACAGGCGGCAGAGCAGAAAATACGGCACTTTTAGAACAGAAATTTGATTTTATTTTCTTTACCGGAAGTCAATCGGTTGGAAAAGAAGTGCTTCGCCATGCTGCAGAAACTTTGACTCCTGTAGTTCTCGAATTGGGTGGAAAAAGTCCTTGTATTGTAGACCGTTCTGCAAATATCAAATTGGCGGCAAAACGCATCGTATTTGGAAAATTTCTAAATTGCGGACAGACTTGTGTTGCACCGGATTATATTCTCTGTGAACGTTCCGTACGGGATATATTTGTAGAAGAGGTGAAAAAGCAAATTCGCCTCCAATTTGGTGAAAATCCTTTAGAAAATAAAGATTATGGAAAGATTGTAAATGAAAAACATTTTGCACGTTTGTGTCGTTTGATTGATGCATCAAAAGTTGTTATTGGTGGAGAGTCGGATGTACAGAGCTGTCAGATTGCTCCTACCGTCATGGTAGATGTAACTGTACAGGATGCTGTTATGGGCGAGGAAATCTTTGGACCGATTATGCCGATTATGACCTTTGATTCTTTTGATACTGTAATAAATGAATTAAAAGACAAAGAAAAGCCATTGGCACTTTATATTTTTTCTAATAATAAAAAGCACATAGAACGAGTAACCAAAGAGATTTCTTATGGAGGCGGATGTATCAATGATGTGGTGATTCATCTTGCAACAAGTGAAATGGGATTTGGCGGTGTCGGAGAAAGTGGTATGGGAAGTTATCATGGAAAAGCCGGATTTGATGCTTTTTCTCACAAAAAATCCATCGTAGACAAGAAAACATGGATGGATTTGCCGATGCGGTATCAGCCATATCGAAATGTACTGTATAAGAAATTGCTGCATTTGTTTTTAAAATAGTTGGTATGATTAAAAACGTAACTGGGAAGTTTTCGAACAGTTGCGTTTTTATTTTTTTGAGAATGTATGGTTTAAGTGTTTTGTGTTGAAAAAAATCTTTAGAAAATCTTTAGAAAATCTTTTGTTTTTTCTGAAAGACTTCTTTAGAATTCTGTTTTATAATACAGATAACTGATCAGGGAAAACGTTCATAGAACATAGAGATGGAGTAACATATGAATCAATTACAAGCAAATAAATTCCATATTTTAATCGTAGAAGATGATAAGGAAATATGCGATGGCATTGAAATATTTTTAAGAAATCAAGGGTATCAGGTGCATAAAGCATATGATGGCCTAGAAGGATTGGCACAGATGGAAGAAGAGGAAATGCATTTGGCTATTGTAGATATTATGATGCCTCGTATGGATGGTATTACAATGACTATGCGTTTGCGTGAAAAATATGACTTTCCAGTGATTATGCTTTCTGCGAAATCAGAGGAAACGGATAAGGTTATGGGGTTGAATATTGGAGCAGATGACTATGTTACAAAGCCCTTTGCACCGTTAGAGCTGCTGGCACGTATCAATTCTCAGCTTCGGCGGTATACGCATTTTGTCAATAAGAGAAGTGCAATGGAAGAGTCAAACAATATTTGTGTTGTGGGAGGTTTGGAGTTAAATACCGAAACGAAAGAGTTTTTGGTAGATGGTGAATTGGTAAAATTGACACCGATTGAATTTAAGATTCTAACCCTTTTGATGACACATGCAGGTCGTGTTTTTTCGGCAGAAGAAATCTATGAAAAAGTATGGAATGAAAAGGCAATTAACATAGATATCATAATGGTACATGTGCGTAACATTCGGGACAAAATTGAATTTGACCCGAAGAAACCAAAATATTTAAAGGTGGTGTGGGGTATTGGATACAAAATTGAAAAAACTGAAAAAAGAAGTAAATAAAAGGCTGTGCCTTATCATGGGGATTCTCTTTGGACTTTTGTTCTTATTTGGCTCTGGAGCAGGTTTGGGTGAAGCATTTATTTTGGCATTGGCTTTTACAGGGATTGCTTATTGTGCCTTGTGCGAATATTTGGATACTATATTACAGAAATATGCAGAGATTTTGGAAATAACAGGACGGTTGGCAGATGGAAATTTTCAAAAAATTACGACAAATCATTTAGGTATATTTGAGCCAATCAAAGAAGATTTGTGTAAATTGCAGGTAGGATTTCAAAATGCAGTAAAAAAAGAAGTAAAAAGCAATCGTATGAAAACAGAACTGATTACCAATGTTTCTCATGATCTAAAAACGCCTTTGACCGCAATTACAACCTATATAGAACTTTTGAAGAAAGAAGATATTACGGAAGAAGAACGAAATGCGTATATGGAAACATTAGAAAAGAAATCTGCTCGTATGAAAGTTCTGATTGAAGATTTGTTTGATTTGAGCAAAGCGACCAGTAATGATATGGTATTGGATATTTCAAGGGTCGATATTGTGAATCTGCTAAAACAGGTTGTAGTGGAGCATAAAGAAAAATATGATGAGATGGAATTGGAATTGATTTGGAATATTCCGGAAGAAAAATTGGAACTGGATTTGGATAATCAAAAGACGTATCGGATATTTGAAAATCTGTTCTTAAACATTGAAAAATATGCCATGAAAAACAGTCGTGTTTATATTGATGTTTGCAGGCAGGAGAATGAGCAGATCGAAATTACGATTCGTAATATGTCAGCAGAACAACTTCATATTCCGGGAGAACAGTTAACGGAGCGTTTTGTTCGTGGCGATGCATCGCGTAATACAGAAGGATCCGGGCTTGGGCTCGCAATAGCTAAGAGTTTTACGGAGGTACAGAAGGGCAGTTTTGAAGTGTATGTAGATGGGGATTTGTTTAAGACTGTCATGAAATATTACACGAATTAGGGAAATTGTTTATTTCCCTAATTCCCAAAATGCGATGGCACTGGCTGCAGCTACGTTTAATGAATCTACACCATGGGACATTGGAATTTTTACCGTATAGTCACAGCAAGCAAGGGTAGAATCTTTTAAGCCTTCTCCCTCTGTACCAAGAATGATAGCTAGTTTTTCTTCTTTGGCAAGAATTGGATCGTTAATAGATATAGAGTCATCTCGTAGTGCAAAGGCAACTGTTTTGAAGCCGGAATTTTGCAATTCTGTTATATAGCTGCAGGATGCATCATCGGACGGACCATGTTTGAAAAATGTCCATGGAGCTTGAAAAACAGTACCCATACTGACTCTGGCAGCACGGCGGTAGAGTGGATTGCTGCATGCCGGAGTCAGTAGAATTGCATCCATATTTAAGGCCGCTGCTGAACGGAAAATAGCTCCGACATTGGTAGGATTTACCACATCTTCCAAAACTGCAATGCGGCGTGCATTTTGTACAATTTCTGTTACAGACGGCAGGGGATTGCGTTTCATACAGCAGAGCATGCCGCGCGTCAGATTGAATCCGGTTAATTTGGAAAGTGTTTCGTAATTTGCAGCATAAACCGGAAAGTCTTTGTACATGGAATTGCAACGTTCTATGATATCTAATACTTCATCTTTCATTTCTTTTTCTTCCACTAAAATAGAAACAGGTGTATAGCCAGCGTCCAAAGCACGCGTGATGACCTTCGGACTTTCGCAGATGAAGAGTCCGAGGTTCGGTTCGTTGTAGCGAAGAAGCTGTACTTCGGACAGACGAGCATATACATCTAATTCCGGCATATTTAAATCAGTAATTTGTATTATTTTGGACATAATATCGCTCCTTGTATATATGATAATAAAATTTTGCAAGTCTATTTATCTTAAAAGCATGTTCAAATAAGAAAAGAGGAATATAGCTTGCTTATTTTTGTTATTTTATTTGTGACTAGTAAGTTGAATTGATAAAATTTAAAATCGGTTTGTCGGTTTTGGTAAAATATATAATGACCAGCAAGCTAAATTTGTAAATTTTAAAATTAGCTTGCTGATTTTTGGTAGAAATCATAAAGTTAGCAAGCTGAAAATGAAAAATGTAAAATTAACATGCTGATATTGTGTGTAATTGAAAATATAAAGCAAGCCAAAAACAAGAAATAGGAAATCGGCATGCTGGTATTGTGTGTAATTGAAGATATAAAGCAAGTCAAAAACAAGAAATAGGAAATTGGCATGCTAATATTGTGTGCAATCTAAAATTTAGAGCAAGTCAAAATCAACATATATAAAATTAACATGCTATAAGGTTTGAATTGGATAGGATAAGAGCATGTTGAAACAAAAAAGTTGAAATTCAGCTTGTTTTTATCATATCACAGAAGTTTGTTTATTAGTAGAATTATTTTAAATGCAATTGTTAACAGCTGTTTAGAAAAAAATCTAAATAGATATTGACAAGTAGATGATTTAACTTTAAAATAGTATTTAGAAAAAAATCTAAATACTTTTTGTATCTATACAGAAAAACTACAGTACATAGCAAAAAGATGTGCTTATGCAGATGTTCAGGTGAGAAAAGTATGTGAAAAGAAAGAGGTGAATCATATGTCTTTTGCAGAAACATTTAAAGCATTGTCCGACCCTGTTCGTCGGGAAATTTTACAGATGTTGAAAAAAGGGCGAATGTCCGCAGGTGATATTGGAAGTCATTTTGATATGACAGGTGCTACGGTATCTTATCATTTAAAAATATTGAAAAAGGCAGATTTGGTGTGGGAAACGAAAGAAAAAAACTTTGTTTTCTATGAGTTGAATACGTCCGTATTAGAGGAAATCATGCTTTGGATTTCGGATTTGAAAGGAGAGAGTGAAAATGATAAAAAAGAATCTTAAAATGATGATTATTACAAGTATTATTATTTTAGTGCCAATTGTAGCAGGAGTCCTTTTGTGGGAACAGTTACCGGCAGAGATGGCAACGCATTTTGGAGAGAATGGGGAACCGAATGGCTGGTCATCCAAACCATTTGCAGTATTTGGTATGCCTTTGTTTTTGCTGGCAACTCATTGGTTTTGTGCATTTTTTACTGGTGTAGATCCAAAGAATCAAAATATCTCCAATAAAATGATAACATTGGTACTTTGGATTTGTCCGGTTGTCAGTATCTTTGGCTGTGGAAGCACCTATATGTATGCTTTGGATAATTCCATTAATACAACAACATTTGGTGTGATGCTGCTTGGATGTATTTTTCTGGTATTGGGAAATTATACACCAAAGATGAAGCAGAGTTATACATTAGGGTTTAAGCTTCCATGGACATTGGAAAGTGAAGAAAACTGGAATCGTACGCATCGACTTGCAGGCTGGCTGATGATGCTGTCAGGTGTAATTGTTTTGGCTGGTGGATTTTTAGAGCAGTTTTGGGTAGTGTTCGTAGCACTTGGATTGGTCGTAGTAGTTCCAATGGTGTATTCATATTTACTGTATAAAAAGGGTGTATAGAAATGGCGAACTATAAAAAGAAGATGATAGCACCAATTGTTGTGACGATTCTTATGATTGAATATGGTACTGCGGTAAAATTTGTAAATTAAGAGAAAGAAAAAGTGGTTATTGCGAATGGGCAATAGCCACTTTTTCGTTGAAGTAATTATAGCACATCCAATAAGAAATATAAAGTCTGTTTTTCTGCATATAATTTCTGTATGATAGGAAACAAAAGAAAGGTTTAGCAAGCGAACACTTGCTGTTCGATTGCATAAGAACGTGATTCAGGAGTTGATTTCTGCTTTGTGAAGCAAATTTTAATGCAGAAATCAATAATTTCTGATTACGAAGTAAACAGAAATTAAAAGGGGCATTTACATTTTATGGAAAAAGAAATCTTACAGCAGGAATTTGCACATTTAGAGGATATAAAAGGAAAAATTGATGCAGAACTTCAGATAGAAAAACAAGCATTGAAACAACAGGAAGAAGGATTGATTCAAAAGCGTCGTGAAATGTGGGAAGAATGTGCGCATGGAGTCAATGATTTTGATGATATTGTGGATATGAATTCCTATGATGAAACCGTTCGAGAAGATTATGGGCATTTTGTACGAAAAGAACAGACGGTTCGACAGTTAGAATATCTAAAAGAAGTGCCTTATTTTGGACGTATTGATTTCCTGGAAGAAGGAGAACGTATTGCGGATGAAATCTATATTGGAAGATATGGTTTTTGTAATAAAAAGACAAGAGATTATGAGGTTTATGACTGGCGTACACCGATTGCTTCGATGTTTTATGATAGTGGAATCGGCGAAGCAGAGTATCGTTGTCCGGCTGGCATGATTCGTGGAGCGTTGACCTGTAAACGTCAGTATAAGATTGAGCACGGAGAATTGAAATACTGTTATGATACCAATGTCGCTGTACAGGATGATGTATTAGAAGAGGTATTGGCTGGAAATACCGATAAGGTACTTCGTGTTATTATTGACACGATTACAAAAGAGCAGAATCAGGCGATTCGACAGCCTCATACCTTAAATATGCTGGTAACAGGGCCGGCGGGTAGTGGGAAGACTAGTGTTGGTATGCATCGATTGGCGTATCTTTTGTACCATAATCGTGAACATTTAAGTGCAGAAAAGATTGTTGTACTGTCACGAAACCAGATTTTTTCCTCTTATATATCAGAGATTTTGCCAGAATTGGGCGAAGACAATGTCAATGATGTGATGTTTGATACTTTGGTAAATCGTGGAATTTCCAAGGAATTTAAAAAGAGGGATTATTATGAGCAGGTGGAACATCTTTTGAAATACAAAGATGGTAGTCTGCGAAGCAAGGGGGTAGAATTAAAGTATTCGGAGGCCTTTCTTACTTATTTAAAAGAGAACAAAGAGAAGTTTCGAGAGAAACATATAGATTTTGAAACGGTACTGGAGTTTTATTTGTATTTATTGAAGATGTATACAAAGGATACGATTCCAGAGCTCGCCAATTATACAAGAAATCAAGTGCGTCGCGGAAAAATTAATTACGAAGATATGCTGGTGGTGAGTTATCTCCGTATTTTACTTGGGGCAATTAAGCCAATGTCAGAAATTAGTCATGTTGTAGTAGACGAGGCGCAGGATTATAATTTCTTGCAGCTTCAGATTATTCGCACCTTGTATCCGAAGGCACATTTTACGATTTTAGCAGATGCAAATCAGGCGATTCATCCGCTGACTTCTACTACGGATATGCAGAAAATGGCTGAGATTTTTAGTACCCAATACGGTATCAAAAAAGTAGTTTTAAGCAAAAGTTATCGTTCTACAGCACCGATTAATGAATTTGCATTTGATATTATTGGAATTCATAATCCGGACCTTTATGTGGAACGTGATGGAAAAGCACCGGAAATTCGTGTGTGTAAAAACCGAAAACAAGAAATCCGAAATTTATTAAGGGAGATTCCAGAAGATAAATCCGTTGCTATTTTGACCGCAGATTTGGACAGTGCACGTTATGTACAACAGAAAATGGGACCGATGGTACCGAAAACGGAGCGTCCAATTCAGTATCTTTTAAAAGGAAATCAGTATTTGGAAGAAAAGATTGTAGTTATGCCGATTATGCTGGCAAAAGGTTTGGAATTTGATGTGGTAATTGTTTGGGATGACAGAGACGAAAATTATTGGGAAGAGAATAAAAATTTGAAATATCTGATGTGTACAAGAGCCCTGCATGAGTTGTATTTTATGTCGGAGTAACTATTCAGGACAGCTCAAAACACCTGCTGTTTTGAGCGTAAGAAAGTGATTCAGGAGAAAATATTATAAAGGTATTGAATAATTTGCTTGAAGTAAAAAATATGCGGAAAGCCTTGATTTTGTAAGCTTCCAACCAATGGTTGGAAAAGGAAAAGAGGAATCCAACTAACGTTCAATTGCTAAATTTGTATAAAATTGCTATGCTTTTTTCAGTAGCTACGAAGTATTTACAGATGAAAAATAGGTTGTGGCAGAGAAGAAGTATAACTTCTTTGCAAAGCTGGATTTTAAGAAAGATGAGGAAACGAATATGACCTTAGGAAATAAAATTGCAGAATTAAGAAAAGAAAAAGGCATGACGCAGGAAGCGCTTGCAAATGAATTGGGGGTGAGCAATCAGGCTGTTTCCAAATGGGAAGCAAATCAGAGCTGTCCTGATATTCAGTTGCTTCCACAGATTGCAGATATTTTTGGAATTACAATAGACCGTTTATTTGGAAGAGAGGTTCTTCAAGAGGACAAAGTCGTAATCTGTGAAAATCACATGACAGGAGAAACCGAGCAGGTCGAAGCAAAGGACCGCTATCATCTTCCGTGGGAAGACGATGGAAAACTTCGTGCAGTGGTTTACATTGGACATAATCTTGTAATGGAACAGGATTGTACTAGAGCAAGTGAAATTACTTTAACGTATGAAGGGGCAGCACTTGATATTATCAGTAGTGTTTCCGTAACATGTGATGATGTAGATGGTAATATAACAGCACATGGAAGTGTAACCTGTGATGCGGTAAACGGAAGTGTGAAAGCTTATGGAAGTGTGACCTGTGATGAAATTCATGGGTGTGTAGATGCAGGCGGAAATGTCACAAGTGATGAGATAAATGGTGATGTACATGCAGGTGGAAATGTCATTTGTGATGAAATTAACGGAGACTTATCGGCTGGCGGCAGCATAACCTGTGGAGAACTTAATGGGGATTTGCCAACCGGCAATGGATTTAGCGGGAGTTTATTAGTAAAAGGAAAAAATCTTTCTTTTGATGAATTAACAATTTCAGAAAAAGTATAAGATAGATATTGACCCTCACGTTACGTCATAGTTTATACTATTCTTAACGCGAGAGGAGGTCAGCCATGAAAACAGTAAATGAAGTCAGTAAACTAACAGGAGTGAGTGTGCGCACACTGCATCATTATGATGAAATTGGATTATTAAAGCCAAAATCTGATTCTTTTTGCTCGTGGAATAAAATGGTTAGGAGTGAAGTACATGGATTTTAGCGCATTTGATACGAAGAAAATGGACGCATATGCAGCTCAGGCAAAGGAATCCTGGGGAAAGACAGAAGCTTACAAAGAATTTGAAGAAAAGAGTAAGGACTGGACCGAAGAAACCACAGGCAATATTGCAAAAGATATGATGGCATTATTTGTGGAATTTGGCGAAATGAAAGACTTAGATCCAGCCGACGAAACGGTACAGGCACAGGTAAAGAAATTACAGAATTATATTACCGAGCATTTTTACAACTGTACCAATCAGATTTTGTCCGGACTTGGTCGCATGTATGCAGGAGGCGGTGAATTTACCGAGAATATTGATAAATATGGCGGAGAAGGGACTGCAGAATTTACGCATAAGGCGATTAAGATTTATTGCGAAAACTAATTATGTAAAAGGGCGTAGAGAATTGTCTACGCCCAAAACTATAAATAAGACTTATTTTGTTTTCTTTAGATGTAAGAATTTCTTCACTTTCGCTACACGTTCTCTAGAAATCAGCATATTTATTGCAATACCGATAATTACACCGATTGCTGTATCAAAAATACGATTCAGCGGATAGGTAATATAGGAATCCACAGGGGTATTAAAAAGAATGATACATAGCACAACTCCGGCTGGCTGAATAGCACCAGGGATAACTAAAAGCTGGCAAATCAAAACTAAAATAATAATGCCTACAAAAAGTAATTCGAATAGCAAGATGCGGAAACTGCTGGTTGGTTCTGGATAGAATTGAATGTAACAATAAAATAGTCCCATACCAATTAATCCACCTATAATTGTGCCAAATAAACGGTTTCCGCCACTACGTTTGGAATCTTTAAAATCACTACCCATGCCGAAGATAGCACCGATACATGCAAACGTAGGATTGCGTTCAAAAAATGCATACAAAAATGCACATAAAGTAGCTGCGATAGCAGTTTTGATATTACGCATGCCTACATGAAAGCGAAAATGTTTTGCTTCTTTTTCATCAGATTTTCGAATGTCTTCGATTTTTTCAAGTGCTTCATAGTCTATATCCAATTCATTATCTTCAAAAAAATCATCGTTGAGTTTTTCCATAGTTTCCTCCATCACATTGCAGTTATAAATTCTTTGGAATATTATACATGATATTTGAACGATGGGAAAGATGGGAAAATAATAAATTTCTGTATATTGACAAAACGTACTACATGATGTAGTATGATTATGTACTATATATGGTAGAATATAGAGCTAAAATAAAGATGTAGAATAGTTTTAGAGAGGTGCAAAGATATGTTAGAACGTATACAGGAATGGTGGGATGACGTAGAGCCTGCGAAAAAGACGGTTGTGTTAGGTATCGTCCTAGCACTTATAGTTCTTGTAATTATTAGTGTAGTGTTTTTTGGTATTATGGGTGATGGAGACAAGCCATCTAATTCAGGAACACAGTCAGAATCCATGACAGAAAATGATGAAACAGAATATGTATCTGAAATAGGAACAGAAGAGCTTATAGATACTGAAATGGAAAGTGAAGTGGAAAGTGAAATAGAAAGTGAAATAGAAAGTGAAATAGAAACCCAGACGGATACAGAAACAGAGGTTGAAACAAATACAGAAAATTCTACACAAGTCACTGCAAAACCAGAAGAAGATCCGCAAAACAGTGCAGGAGGCGGAATGACGAACCAAAGTGGTGCCAGTGTAGATATTTCAGATGTTGTAGAAAATACAAATGAGACGCAGAAGATTACACTTGGTATTGATGTTTCAAGATATCAGGGAACGATTGATTGGAAACAGGTGGCAGATTCCGGTGTGGATTTTGCCATGGTTCGTGTTGGATATCGTACACTGAAAACCGGTGAAATCGTAGCGGATTCCAATGCGAAATACAATATGCAGGAAGCTTCTAAATATGGAATCAAAGTCGGAGCATATTTCTTTTCTACCGCAGTAACAAAAGAAGAAGCTGTTGCAGAAGCAAATTGGGTTGCAGATTATATTGCAAAATATCAGATTACTTATCCGGTTGTATATAACTGTGAAGGATATGAGGATTCGGAGAATAGACAGTATTCTTTGACGAAAACAGAACGTACAGATTTTGCGATTGCATTTTTAAAACAGATTGCACAGCGAGGATATACACCGATGTTTTATGCATCGAAAGGTGAGATGGAGGGGGATGCGAAATGGGAGACTTCCCGTATTGCGGCCTCTTATAAGATTTGGGTTGCACAATATCCGGGTACACCATATCCACAGACTGCTGCATCATCTTATTCAGGAAAACATGCGATGTGGCAGTATACCAATAAAGGAACTGTTCCGGGAATTTCTAAAGCCGTAGATATGAATGTTGCATATTTTGGTTATACGCAGACAGAGAAACCACAGGACAGTGAAGCACCGGAAGATGTAGAAGTGGATGTAGAGGCGACCATGAAGTTCCGTGATGTCAGTGAGCAGGTAACGGCGAAAGAGAAAACCAATCTGCGTGACATTCCGAGTCAGGGAAATGATGCAAAAGTAATGTATACACTTACCAATGGTGAGATTGCAGTTCGAACAGGTATCAGTGACAGCGGCTGGTCGCGTATTGAATTCAATGGAAAGACTTATTATGCAGTATCGAGTTATCTGACTACCGATTTGACCGTAAAACAACCGGAAGAACCGGATGATGGTGTACAGACCGTATTTACTGCCGTGGACGAGTGGGTAACGCCAAAGGACGCAGTGAATCTGCGTACACTTCCAAGCGTAACCAATGAGAATTCGCAGGTGGTAGTGAAAATATCCAATGGCGAAGTGATTCGCAGAACAGGTATCAATCAGGAGCTGGGCTGGTCAAGAGTAGAATATAATGGACAGATTTTATATTGTGTCAGCAGTTATCTGATGTCGGCAGAAGCACCGCAATAGAGTTTGCAAAACATAAGACAGAGAAAAGCAGGATGATTTAAAAACTTCCTGCTTTTTTTATTACAGTATAGCCTTTTTCTGGTAAAAGAAGTATAATATTTATATAATTAGAAAACAAAGGAGAGAAAGAGAAATGAATGATTATTTAAGCATTGTCAATTCGATGCCGTTTTATGTGATTGTGGCATTGGTATTGGCATTCGTTGTAGCGATGTGTGTAATCTATCTTGTAAAGAGCTACAAGGCGGGTATCGCACTTGGGATGGATCCAAAGGATTTGAAAAAAGTTATGACATCCAGTGCAACCTTTACGTTACTTCCATCCATTAGTATTTTGTTAGGCGTAATCGCATTAAGCGGTACGCTGGGTGTGCCGTTTTCATGGTTACGACTTTCGGTTATTGGTTCGTTACAGTATGAATTAAACGTAGCAGAAATTGCGGCAACAGCCTTTGGTTTGTCCGGTCTTCGTGTAGACCAGATGAGTATGGAAGCGTATTCCACGATTGCACTTGTTATGACAGGCGGCATTCTGGGTGGATTGTTTTGTAGCATTTTCTTCCTGAAGAAATACTTGAACAAACTCTCGGCGAAACCTAAGAAAACAGAAACCGGCGAAAAGAAACCTTCGTTTGGTGACCATGCAACGACTGCGATGTTCGTAGGTCTTTGTGCAGCCTATATTGGTTCTTATGTGGGACGTGTGATGCCGGGTGAATATTTCGATATTATGCCTTTGTTTACAGCGATTGTTGCTGCGATTGTAATGGCAGTATTTGAATATCTGATTCAGAAAAAGAATATGAGTTCACTGGAAAACTTTAGTCTGGCGGCCAGTATGTTAGTTGCTATGGCAGCAGCAGTTGTATTCCAGTTAGTAGCATAGGAGGTGTAAGTCATGAATAGTAAAGAAAAAGAGCAGTTTTTTGAAGAATTTAATAATGGTTTACATCGTTTAGGCAGATTTACTTTGATTGCAGGTATTGTTCTTCTCATGGCAGTACCATTTGCGTTCGGTATCATCAGCGGTGTAATGCCAAATATACCCGCATTTATAAAAGGCTGGATTAATGTTGCAGTGGTTTATTTTCCGGTATCTGTTGTAGAATTTTTGGTGTATGCACCAATGCTTGGTGCAGGTGGAAGTTATCTTGCATTTATCACAGGTAATGTTACAAATATGAAGATTCCTTGTGCAATGAATGCAAGAGATATCGCAAAAACAGAAGTAGGAACGCCGGAAAACGAAATTGTATCCACTATCAGTGTAGCAGTGAGTGCGATTGTAACAACATTGGTTATTTTAGTAGGTGTTATTCTTTTGGTTCCACTTCAGCCAGTATTAAATAGTCCAACTTTACAGCCTGCATTTAACAACGTAGTTCCAGCTCTATTTGGTGCATTGGCTCTTAAATATTTTGCAAAGAGTCCAAAGATTGCATTGGTTCCATTGGCAATTATGTGTTTGCTTTGTATTTTGGTTCCATCCATGATTACGCAGACAAGTGTGCTGATGATTCCTAGTGGTGGTCTTGCTCTTGCAATTGGATTTCTTTTATTTAAAAAAGGAAAGTTATAAAGAGCAACATTATAGATGGAACATTACGAGAAAGGAATAGGATACTATGTTTGGTTGGATAATATCGGGAGTCTTAGTGGTTTTAGTTGCAGTTGTTTTGATTCGTACACTGACATTGAAACCAACTTCTGCAAGAACAGTAAAGTTAGAATTTGAAAAAAGCGAACGTGCGGCCAAGTATGGACAGCAGCTTGCAAAAATGATTCAGGATGAAACGGTTTCCAGTCGTTTTGAACAGGAGATGAAAAAATTTGAAAGATTTCATGAAACATTGGAGGAACTTTTTCCGAACGTACATGCTGTTTGTGAAAAACATAATCTGGAAGGAAGTCTTTTGTACAAGTGGAAAGGAAAATCTTCGGATAAACCAATTCTGTTTATGAGTCATCAGGATGTTGTAGAAGCGACTGGTGTATGGGAACATGATCCATTCAGCGGAGATATTGATGAAGAGGGCAATGTATGGGGACGTGGTACAGTGGATACCAAAGGCTCACTGTTTTGTATTTTCACAGCATTAGAAGAATTAATTGCAGATGGCTATGAACCAGAGTGTGATGTTTATATCGGAAGCAGTTGTACCGAAGAATGGAGTGGCAATGGTGCACCAATGACTGTGGAGTTTTTAGAAAAACAGGGCATTAAACTTGCCCTTGTCATGGACGAAGGCGGTATGATCATTGAGAATCCAATTGGCGGCGTGAATGGCATATATGGTATGGTCGGTGTTGTTGAAAAAGGATATGGTGATGTGATGTTTACGGCACACAGCAATGGCGGTCATGCTTCTGCACCAAAGAAAAATTCACCACTGGTACGTTTGGGAAAATTTATGGTAGATGTAGAAAAGCATTATCCATTCCGTTCTGAATTTTCACCAACGGTAGAAGAGATGTTCCGGCGTATGGCTCCAAATATGGATTTTGGCATGAAGCTTATTTTTGCAAATATGTGGTTGTTTAAACCACTATTAGTAAAATTACTTCCATCCATTAGTTCGGCTGGCGGTGCAATGATTCGTACTACATGTGCATTTACGACTGCAAAAGGTTCGGAAGGATTTAATGTGCTTCCGCAGGAGGCGTATGTGACAGCCAATATGCGTTTTATTCAGCATCAGTCAACCGATGAAAGTATTGAGATTATTTCCAAAGTTGCAAAGAAATATGATTTGGATACCAAAGTAATTTATGCAGACCTGCCGTGTCCGCCTGTAGATTATAAAGGGAATGCATTCAAACTGATTGAAGCAGTTTCGGCTGAGATTTATCCTGGTGTCGGAGTTTCTCCGTATTGTATGACAGGTGGAACGGATGCAAAATATTACTCAAAAATCTGTGATAATTGTATCCGATTTGCACCAATCTATATCAATGGCCAGCAGTATGGCAGCATTCATGGTTTAAATGAAAACGTGAATCAGGGAGCTTTACCAAAAGCAGTTGATTTTTATAAAACAGTAATTAAAATGAATAAGGAATTTTTATAAGCTTGTGAAAATGAGTGGAGGGGAATACTTTCCACTCTTTTTTTTATGCAAAAATATCAGATTTGTGTTGTCGACATAATCAGACAAAAAGCAATCAGAATGATGCGATATAGTAATTTACGTCGAAATTTTGACGATTCGCAGAAAAAGGAGGCTGAATATGGGAAAGTTAAATGTCGCAATCGTAGATGATAATGAGAGAATTCGAGGGTTATTAGGAGAAATTGTTTCAAATGACGATGAATTACAGGTGATTGGTACTGCAAAAGATGGTGAAGAAGCATACACCATGATAAAAGATAAACAGCCGGACGTGGTTCTTTTGGATATTATAATGCCAAAGCTAGACGGTTTGGGAGTTTTGGAAAGGGTACATAACGACACACAGATGAGAAAAAGACCATCGTTTATTATGGTGAGTGCAATCGGGACAGAAGAAGTGACCGAAGAGGCGTTTGCCAGAGGTGCAAGTTACTATATCATGAAACCATTTGATAACAATATGATAATCGACCGTATCAAAAGTTTATATCCGTCAGAATCTAGTATAACGAAGGCAAAGCTTATAAATCCATATGAAAAAGTTCAGCTTGTTCCTGAAAAATCTTTAGAAGAAATTATCACAGAAATCATTCATGATGTAGGTGTTCCGGCACATATAAAGGGATACCAATATCTCAGAGAATCTATTCTCATGTCTGTAGAAGATGTGGATATGCTAAATTCCGTAACAAAAATTTTATATCCAGAGGTTGCGAAAAAGTTTCATACAACACCCAGCCGTGTAGAACGTGCCATTCGTCATGCAATCGAAGTAGCTTGGAGCAGGGGAAAAGTAGAAACGATAGAGGAAATGTTTGGATATACGGTAAGCCAGGGCAAAGGGAAGCCTACAAATTCTGAATTTATTGCTTTAATTACAGATAAAATACGCATGGAACGGCAAAAAAGAGCCTAGTATTCATGCGTTTTTTAAAGTATAATACTATTAATAATAGTTTAATGGAGGGGTGAACATGAAACAAATATTAATGGTATCATCAGAAGCGGTTCCATATGTAAAAACAGGAGGACTTGCAGATGTTGTAGGTTCTTTGCCAAGATATATCAATGACAAAGAATATGATGTAAGAGTAATTCTTCCGAAATATGCATGTATGGACGAAAAGTTTTTACCGGACTTGCAGTTTGTATGTCATTTTTATGTAGACTTGAGCTGGAGACGTCAGTATGCAGGGGTATTTAAATCCGAATATAGAGGAATTACCTATTATTTTGTAGACAATGAATATTACTTTGCAGGAAGCAACCCATATAATAATATTTATGAAGATGTGGAGAAGTTTGCTTATTTTTCAAAAGCAGTATTACAGGCATTGCCTTTGATTGATTTCTGTCCGGATGTGATTCATTGTAATGACTGGCAGACAGGTCTTGTTCCGGTATTTTTGAAAAATGTATTTGGTGCAGATCCATTTTATGCAGGCATCAAATCTGTATTTACAATCCACAATATGAAGTTCCAGGGACGCTGGATGGTAAACGAAGTACGAGACATTACAGGTTTACCGGATAGTTTGTTTACACCGGACAAGCTGGAGAGTTATGGAGAAGCGAATTATTTGAAAGGCGGCTGCGTGTACGCAGATGCGATTTCTACGGTTAGTCCAAGTTATGCCCTAGACATTGCAACTGCAGAAGGTGGAGAAGGTTTAAGCGGTTTGATGTCAGCTCGCCGTAATGATTTATATGGCATTGTAAATGGAATTGATTATGAAGAATTCGATCCAATGACAGACAAACATATAGAAACACATTTCTCTATCAAAACAGTAGAAAAGGGTAAAAAAGCAAATAAAAAGGCATTACAAAAAGAGATGGGACTCCCGGAAAAAGAAGATGCATTTTTGATTGGTATGGTATCCCGTATGACGGATCAAAAAGGATTTGATTTGGTGGCCTATGTGATGGAAGAGATGTTGGCTACGATGAATGTTCAGTTTGTAATCTTAGGAGCAGGGGAATATCGTTTTGAAGAGATGTTCCATTATTTCCAATCCAAATATCCGGACAAGATTAGTTCTTATATTGGTTATTCAGAGGAAAAAGCGCATAGAATTTATGCATCTTGTGACGCATTTTTAATGCCATCGTTGTTTGAACCATGCGGGCTTAGCCAGATGATGTCCATGCGTTATGGTACGATTCCAATTGTACGCGAAACTGGTGGTTTAAAAGATACAGTGGACCCATACAATGAATACGAAAATACCGGAACCGGTTTTTCATTTGCGGAATACAATGCACATGATATGCTGCATGTGATTCAGTACGCAAATGATGTATTTACCAATCACAAAGTACAGTGGGCAGATTTGATGAAGCGTGCTATGAGTACCGATTACTCATGGAATGTATCGGCAAAGAGATACGAAGAATTATATACGAGACTAATGAACAAGTAGAAATCACTCGCTGTTTTGCGCGTGGGAAAAATGGCTGTGGCAGAAGTGTCACAGCCATTTTCATAAGTATTTGAATAGTTACATTTTATTTGTATGTTAGGATGCCGGTTTCTCTTTCATACAGATATGCGTGATCAGAAAGTATTTCATCGTCGGTTAATTCCGTCTCGTTTATTCCTGTGATAAATTCATTGAGCTCTTCCTTGTCATATTCTGAACAGGCAGCCGTTTCCGGTAAAATCAATACTTCATGAATACTGCTTGGAATGATGATGAGATTGTCTTCTAAAAAGTCAGCAATGCGTTTTAATAAGTTCGGATAGGCAATACAGGCAGCGCCATAGATTTTTAGTTTATTTGTCAGAATGTACATGTTTAAATTTGCAAAAGAAGCATATGTTTCATGATCGCTATATGCTAACAAATCCTCCATGCAGTTTAAACGATGGGGAAGAAGCTTTGGCGTTTGTTCCATGGCGGTTTTGTACAGAACTTCCGTGGTGGTGTTCCATAGAGCAAGATGCTCATTGTGGATGAGTATGGTTGCATAGCTGCTTATAAAATCCGTAACGGTACATATGAAAATCAAAGCCAGATCCTGAAAGTCAACATGTGGAATACGATTGAGAAGTTCTTGATTTCGTTCTTTGTTTACCAGTTTAAATACAATCCGTTCTTTGGCTTTTTCAAAATCCCGGAATAAAGAAATATCAAAGTCCTTTTTGGGTAGATTTTGATAGTAAGTTTTTAAGATATCCTCGTAAATATCTTCCATTGGGATGCCGTTCAGATGGCGGTGATAGTAGGGATTGAGGTATATCGTTGGAGAAATGTTTAAAATTGGGTCCAGGATGATTAATCCATCATAGACAGTGCCATTATTTTTTGTAATTGGCTGTAAAATCACCTTTTGCCCATTTTGGACAGAGGCGGAGATGTGTTTTAACACATTTTTTTTGAATGTTTGGTAGTTCATAGTACTCCTTCTGGGAGTGACTCTTTTGAAAAAAATAAATCCACGAAGCAACGAGGCTCCGTGGATACCATAACAAGTTTTTAATTGCTTTACAATAGTTTTCTTGAAATCCGAGAATTAATTCACGGTTCGTGATTTTAATTCTTGCCAAAGGTGATTTAGGAGTGCTGTTTTTTCATCATCAAGAGAAGTAAATACCTCACTCTGTTTCAGTGTTTCTTTGGAAGGAATCACGGCTTCATTGTTTCGCACTTCTTCATCTAATGCTTCTACGACAGAAGTAATTGGGGATGCATAGTAAACATATTCAAAGTTTGTCATGGCTGCATCGTGACTGCATAAGAAGTCGATAAACATTTTAGCAGCTTCTTCGTTTTTGCAGGTCTTTGGAATAAACCAGGAGTCAATCCAAAGGTTTGAACCTTCGTTGGGAATCGTAAAAGCAAGGTTTTCATTAAAGTCCATGGCATATGCAGCTTCACCGGAGTAAATCAAGGCAAGCCGGGCATTTCCGGAAATCATTTCATCCCCGATTTCATCTACGAAATAGGCATAGACGATAGGGAACTGTTTATCCAAAAGGTGTAATGCTTCACGAAGATTTTCTTCGGAGGTTTCGTTAATACTATAGCCGCAAAGTTTTAATGCGGGGATAAATGCATCTCGAACGGAATTCATCATGATAATTTCGTTTTTGTATGTTTCATCCCATAACACATTCCAAGTTGAAACTTCTTCTTCACTGACCTTTGTTGTGTCGTAAACAATACCTACCGTTCCGTAGAAATATGGTACGGTATAAGAGTTTTCAGGGTCATAGGACTGTGCAATTTTTAAAAGGTCGTTATCAATATTTTCATAGTTGGAAAGAGAAGTATAATCCTGTTCTAAAACTTCACCTTCGCTGATTAATTTTTGAATGATGTATTCAGAGGTACAGATTACATCATAATCAATGGCTCCGGCTTTGTATTTGGTATACATTTCTTCCGGACTTTCGTATTCTTCATATTTAATATCAATGCCTGTTTCTGCCTCAAACTGTTTGATAAGAGATTCATCCAAATATTTACCATAATTTAAAACAGTAAGTGTTTTTTCGGATGAATTGCTGTTGTTATTTCCATTAGCATTGTTTTGATTGCCACAGGCAATACATGCAGTTATACAGAGTGCAAGTAAAAGGCTAAATAGTAGGAGTTTCTTTTTCATTTTATACCCTTTCAACTTCCGTAGCTTTTTTCTGTTTTGCATTGCATACCGAAGAGCTGCCAGTGGCAGGTCTTCGTGTAGGTAAGTAGTTGACCAATAATAACAGAATCAAAACGGTAAAGAATAAAATCGTTGATAATGCATAAAGTTCTGGTTTAATCCCTTTACGCAACTCAGTATAGAGCATGGTAGAGAGGGTATTGACACCAGCACCTTTTGTAAAGTACGTAATACTGAAATCATCCAGCGACATGGTTACAGCCATCAAAAAGCCGGAGAACACACCGGAACGGATTTCCGGCCAGGTAACTTTATAAAAGGCATAGAGTGGAGTAGCACCAAGGTCTAACGCTGCTTCGTAGGTAGAACGATTTGCCTGTTTTAGTTTTGGCAGTACATTTAAAATAACATATGGAATACTAAATGTAATATGTGCAACCAAAACTGTCACAAATCCTAAATCCACAAATTTTACAAACAAAAGCATCATAGAAATACCGGTAACAATATCCGCATTTAAAAGAGGGATATTGGTAGCTCCCAAATAAAAAGTGCGACTTTTGGCCTTCATAGCAGAAATACCGATAGCGGCAAGCGTGCCGATAATGGTAGAAACAACGGCGGAGATTAAAGTAATCTGCAAGGTTGTTGCAAAAGCCGTCATAATGGTTTCGCTCTGGAAACACTGTACATACCATTTTAAAGTGAAACCTCCCCATTCTACACGGGTACGAGAGTCATTGAATGATAGTACAATGAGTACCAGAATCGGCAGATATAAAAAGAGGAAAATAATCGCCATGTAGACGTTGGATAGTGTTTTCTTTACCATACCGCTGTTCCCTCCCCATCTTTATCAAATATGTTCATAATTGTCATACTTACCATTACGAAAATCATAAGTACAAGAGATAAGCTGCTGCCTGCATGCCACTGCATACCCTGCATAAAGCTTTCTTCGATAACATTACCGATAAGAAGAACCTTGCCGCCGCCAAGAAGTTCGGATACGGCGAAAGAGGTTAGTGCAGGTACAAATACCATAACAATTCCACTGATAATACCGGAGAGTGTTAATGGAATAATAATCTTAAAGAAGATTGTGATATCATTTGCACCAAGGTCGTGGGCAGCTTCAATATAATCTTTTTTAATGCGGGCCATAGAGTTGTAAATCGGTAAAATCATAAATGGTAAATATTCGTAAACCATACCAAATACTACGGCGGCCGGTGTATTTAAAATCATGATCGGTTCTAATCCAAGGGACATCAGAATTGTATTTAATACACCATTTTTGTTTAATAAAAGCTTCCATGCTAAAATACGAAGTAAAAAGTTCATCCACATCGGAAGCATGAAAATAAATACGACCAGGCTTTGGTTTTTGATTTTCAAATTATTTAAAATCATCGCCAATGGATAGGCGAGTAAGAGGCAGATCGCAGTAGCGGCCACTCCTAACTCCAAAGAGAGTACCATCGCATGGGTATTGATTGGAGAGGTAATGGTGGTTAAATTGGATAATGTGAATCTGCCGTTTTCATCAACGAAGGCATAGTACAGTATCATAATGAGTGGAAGTACGATAAAACCGATAATCCACACAAGATATGGACCAGCCAGTAATTGGCGTTTCAGTTTATTCATCGATTTCCACAGCCTCCTCGTCACTTGATGCCGGTTTATTCATAATCTGAATATTAAATGGTGTCACTTTGATACCAACATGTGTTCCAACCGGAACCAGCTTTGTAGTATGCACGAGCCATTCATATCCATTTGCCATAACATCTAATTCATAATGTACACCCTTGAAGATGAGAGAAGTAACATCACCTTCTAAATATCCATCTGCCGGGTCAACCAATTCTACGTCTTCCGGACGAATTACAACGTCAACCGGTGTATTATTACCGAAGCCTTTGTCTACACAAGGCATTTTTACACCAAGAATTTCTACCACTTCATCCTGTACGAATGTCGCATCAATAATATTACTTTCACCGATAAAGTCAGCAACAAACGCATTTTCCGGTTCGTTGTAAATCATTTCCGGTGTACCAATCTGCTGAATGTAGCCCTGGTTCATAACGACGATGGTATCGGACATCGTAAGAGCTTCTTCCTGATCATGGGTTACATATACGAATGTAATACCAAGTTCTTCCTTTAAACGAATCAGCTCATACTGCATGCTTTGACGCATCTTAAGGTCAAGTGCACCAAGAGGTTCATCGAGAAGGAGTACCTTTGGTTCATTTACAATTGCACGGGCAATGGCGATACGCTGCTGCTGGCCGCCGCTTAAGGAATCAATCGAACGGTTTTCAAAGCCGTCCAGGTTTACAAGTTTTAACGCGTATTTGATTTTATCATCAATATATGCCTGTGGTTTCTTGCTGATTTTTAATCCAAAAGCAATGTTTTCCGCAATGGTCATATGTGGGAAAAGGGAATACTTCTGGAAAACGGTATTTAATTTTCTCTCGTTTGCAGGTAAATACGTAATATCCTGTGAATCAAAGAAAATTTGTCCTTTATCCGGTGTTTCAAATCCTCCAAGGAGACGGAGGGTAGTGGTTTTGCCACAGCCGGATGGTCCAAGGAGGGTAACGAATTCGTTTTCTCTTACATATAAGTTGAATTCATCTAAAACAAGCTGTTTTCCATATGATTTTGAAATATCTACAAAGTTGATTAACGCTTTTTTCATTTTGGTTACCTTTCTATATGAATTTAACTGTTTCGTATCTTCATAGTTATGATTTGCAAAACTATACAGCAAGTGTTTTGAGCTGTACTTAAAATTAGAAACTAGGCGGGTTGGAGACCCAAATTAGAACAGCATCCCTGCTGGCTTTGTTTTCAATAAAGTGGCGCTTTCCGGCTTTGAAATAAAAAGATTCACCGGCGCGAACCGTATGGTACTTGCCGCCATAGTTTACACGCACAGTTCCTTTTATCACATAACCGAATTCTTCGCCGGCATGCGGCTGAAGCACTTCTGACATCCCTCCGGGATGCAGTGTTAAACGCACAGGTTCCATGGCATTTTTCTGTGCATTCGGAACAACCCATTCGACTAAAGAATTGTGTTCCGCGTCTTCCTTTTCAAAATAATCTGATTCTTTGAATACAATCTGTTCCGGTTCCTCGTCTGCAAAAAATTCCGCAGGAGTCGTACCGAGACACTGGATGATATCCAGTAATGTGCTGACAGATGGCGTATTCTGGTTGCGTTCCAATTGTGAGATGAAACCTTTGGTCAGTTCCGAACGGTCTGCAAGTTCCTGCTGGGTAAGACCGTATTGGATACGCAGTTCTTTCATGCGGTTTCCGATATCCAAATTTATCGCCTCCGATTCTTTTCCTTTTTCTTTCGATTTGAAGTAGAGTTTCTGCTGTTACATCTTAATCGTAGATAAAAAGTTTATTTTTAATGCGACAACTGTAAAAGTTGACTTTGAGTTTACAATTAATAAACAACATAATAGATTTTATACTATTTTTTAATAAAGTCAATAGGTATTTCAGAAAATGTGGTATACTTTCTGGGTATGGTATGTATTAGGTTTTTGAATAGTAAAAATAGGAAAATTTGCAGCATTTGCTTATGAGGATATTTGCCGGTGAGTGCAAATATCATACAAAACCTGTGGATGCAGCAGGAGAAAACGATGAATTGTTTCTCATTAATGATGATCAATTACTTTAGAGTGACTGGAATTATATTTATTTTGTAAATTATTAAGAAAAGCTATAATTGAG
>CAYVGA010000001.1:0-72867 GCA_964449855.1 uncultured Lachnobacterium sp. | reverse complement strand
TCAAATTTGCATTTTTGATTTCTAACATGCCCAATTAAAAAAATGGAGGGAAATTAAGCAAGTCAAATTCGCATTTTTGATTTTCAAGATGCCCAATTAAAAAAATAGAGGGAAATTGAGCAAGTCAAATTCGCATTTTTGATTTCCGACATGCTCAATCAAAAAAAAGGAGAGGAATTGAGCAAGTCAAATTTGCATTTTTGATTTCCAACATGCCCAACTTAAAAATGCAGGTGGTTTGGAATTAGAGAGTCTGAATAGTTGTATTTGATATTATACGTAATTTCCTACAAATTCCAATTGACTTTTCAAATACAGTTAGTGTAAACTAACGCAAGTAAGGCAAGATGAATGAAAATCTTACATAAAAATTAATTTGCAATTATACTATGCAATGAAAAGGAGTATGAGATGAATACAAAAAGACAGATTTTAAATTGGACCATGATGGTTTCACTTATTTTGGTGTTTGGGACAGGGATTTTACTAAAGCCATTTCCGGGGATGTGGATGGGTATTACGCATGGAGTATCCGGAATCGTACTTTTTATAAGTGCAATGATACATATAGTGTCTCATATGAAAATTAGAAAGGCATAAGTAAAATGTTTCACAAGAGATTGTTAAAAGAATTTAAGGGTAATATGAAATATGTAACAGGCATGGTAGCGACACAATGGGTGTCGCTGCTTGCCAATGTAGGAATGATGCTGGTGCTGGCATCTTTCGTGGCAGATTTGGTGGTGACAACGATGACGCATGGTGCTGGTGCGGTATCACAAGAAGCGGCCATAGATATAAATCGTATGCTGACACTTTTGCTTGTATTTGCGACTGCATTTTTGGTGCGTATGATTGCGACAACGATAAATACGAAGCAGTCATTTGCGGCATCGGAAGAAGTAAAGCACCGCCTGCGAGAACTCGTGTACAAAAAACTGATGCGATTAGGACCGAATTACCGCAAAACGGTGACGACAGCGGAAGCGGTACAGATTAGTACCGAGGGTGTGGACCAGTTGGAAATTTATTTTGGGAAATATGTACCGCAGTTTTTTTACAGCTTATTAGCACCGGTGACTTTGTTTTTTATCGTGGGAACAATGAACTGGAAAGTGGCAGGTGTGCTGCTGCTTTGTGTACCGCTGATTCCGGTTTCGATCATTGCGGTACAGAAATTTGCGAAAAAACTGCTGGCAAAATACTGGGGGTCTTATACAGGGCTTGGAGATACGTTTTTGGAAAATTTACAGGGGTTAACGACGCTGAAAATTTACCAGGCAGACGAGCGTTATGCACGGAAGATGGATGAGGAAGCGGAAAATTTCCGTAAAATCACGATGCGTGTGTTGATTATGCAGCTCAATTCCATCAGTATTATGGATATGATAGCATATGGCGGGGCTGCGCTTGGGATTATTTTAAGCATTTTAGAATTGCAGGCGGGCAGGATTACGTTGGCAGAATGTTTCTTTATTACAATGATTTCGGCAGAGTTTTTCTTGCCGCTTCGACTTCTGGGTTCGTTTTTCCATATCGCAATGAATGGAAATGCGGCAGCAGATAAGATTTTCCGTTTGCTGGATGCGCCGGAACGGGAGCAGGGAACGGTAACGGAAATTCCAGGTGATGAGATTGTATTTGCGAATGTAAACTTTGGGTATACACCGGATAAACAGATTTTGAAAGATGTGTCCATGCAGATTCCTGCACATAGTTTTGTGGCTTTGGTTGGAGAATCCGGCTGTGGAAAAAGTACGATAGCGTCACTGATTATGGGGGATTATGAAGCAGATGCAGGACAGGTGTCCATTGGTGGAAAAAATATAAATGAGCTTGCACGTGAGGCGCTTTACCGGAAAATCACGAGAGTAAGACATGATAGTTATCTTTTTAAAGGTACGGTGTTTGAGAATCTGCTCATGGGAATTCCTAAGGATGTGCTGGAAAAGCACTATGGCATCAAGGAATGTGGAAATCAGCAGACATTTGTGCAAAATGCGGAGCCTTTTGCAGGGAATAAAACAGATTGGAATGAAAGTGTAACGAGTTGTGAGGGATTAAAGAGTGCCATGTATGAAGCACTTCGCCAGGTTGATCTTTACGACACGATTATGGAAAAAGGTGGTCTGGAAATGCCGATCGAAGAGAAAGCGTCCAACCTTTCCGGAGGACAGAAGCAGAGACTTGTTTTGGCACGTGCCATTCTGCATGACAGTGATATATACATTTTTGATGAAGCGACCTCGAACATTGATGTGGAAAGTGAAGATAAGATTATGCAGGTAGTGCAGAATCTTGCAAAAGAGAAATTAGTACTTCTAATTTCACACCGTCTGGCAAATGTAGCACATGCGGACCGGATTTATGTGGTAGAAAAAGGGGAAATCGTGGAAAGCGGAACACACGAAACGTTGCTGGAAAAGGGGGAAACTTACAGCAGACTCTATCTGGCACAGCAGGAATTGGAGCGATATGGACATTATGTAGAATCGAGTGAAAAGCCAATGATGCATGGCAATCAAAAAAAAGCTGGAATGCAGAAGAGAAAGAGCCAAGCGGAATTATGTGAAGAGCAGAAACACTCTGAAAATCTTCAGAAAGAAAAGGAGGCAGGCGATGAATGTAAATAAAAAAAGAAGAAGCGGTATTCAGGTTATGGCCGGTCTTATAGGTATGATTACGCCACTGCTTGGTTATATGTTCCTTGCGATTCTGATGGGCTGTATAGGCAATCTGATGGCGACATTTATTACAATTCTTGGCGGTTATGGTTTCCTTGGTATCTTTGGGGCAAAAGAAGGTGTAAATGTAAGTTTGATTTTTACGCTTTTGGTTGCGTTTGCTCTGCTTCGTGGTATTTTGCGTTATGCGGAACAGGCCTGCAATCATTTTATTGCATTTAAACTTTTGGCACGTATCCGTCATAAGGTGTTTGCAGCGTTAAGAAGACTTGCACCGGCAAAATTGGATGGCAGTGAAAAAGGGAATCTGATTTCCATCATTACCAGTGACATTGAATTATTAGAAGTGTTTTATGCACATACCATTTCGCCGATTGCAATAGCGGTGATTACTTCTGTTTTGATGGTGTGCTTTTTAGGAAATCTGCATGTGGGATATGGTGTATTGGGGTTTGTTTTTTATCTTCTTGTAGGTGCGGTCATTCCTCTGGTAAACGGAAAGATGGGCGGTGCAAAGGGGCAGCAGTACCGCAATTCGTTTGGTGAGCTAAACACCTGCGTGTTGGATAATCTGTACGGCTTAGAGGAGATTCTTGAGTATGCACAGGAAGAAGTACGCCTTCACAATTTGCAGGAGCGTACAAACGATTTAGGCAATATCACAGGCATGTTGAAAAAGGATGAAAATGCACAGCATGTAATTACAGATGGGGTAATTTTATTTGCCGGCATTGCGATGGCAATCCTTGGCGGCTATCTTGTAAATGCGGGATTGGTAAGCGGTGCAGATGCACTTATCGCCGTAATTGCAATGACGAGTTCTTTTGGACCGACTGCAGCCTTGTCTGCACTATCCAATAACCTGCATCACACACTTGCTTCCGGAAATCGCGTACTGGATATTTTAGAAGAAGTACCGGTTGTAGAAGATGTAGAAGAAGGAATAGAAGCTGTCGCAGGAGATATTTGCTGTGAAAACGTAACATTCTCTTATAAGGATTCTAATTCTACTGTAGCTTTTGCAGAAAATGAAATTCAGATACTGAAGGATTTCACGGCCTCTTTCTCAGAAAACAAGATTCACGGAATCCTTGGCAAAAGCGGCTGTGGAAAATCCACACTCCTGAAACTTTTGATGCGCTTCTATGAAACCGATGCCGGAAGGATTTCCTATGGCAAGGACAATGTAAACAGCATCCGGACCAAAGCACTGCGAAACAATATTTCCTATGTCACACAGGAAACATTTTTATTCACAGATACCATTGAAAACAATATCCGCGTAGCAAAAGCCGATGCCACACGTGAAGAAATCATTGAGGCAGCAAAGAAAGCTTCCATTCATGACTTTATCATGTCGACACCGGATGGCTATGATACAAAGCTCGCAGAGCTTGGTGATTCTATTTCAGGCGGAGAGAAACAGAGAATCGGAATTGCACGAGCATTTCTGCATGACAGCAAAATGATTTTCTTAGATGAGCCCACCAGCAATATTGACAGCTTAAATGAAGGCATGATACTTCGAAGTTTGGAACAGGAAAAGAAAGATAAGACGATTCTTTTGGTTTCCCATAGAAAGTCTACGATGGGAATCGCAGATGAGGTATTGGCGATGTAATTACGATTGAATAATGAGAGGATATTTTTCAAATTTGAGAGATATCCTCTTTCGTTTTTTGTTAACATCAGAAAATTTGTAGAAAGAAAACCCTCTAGGTATGTTTTCATTCAAAGTATTGGGAAAACATATATAGAGGGTTTGTAATTATTCACGTTTTGAATATTTATTCCGTTTTCGCATCACATGTGACTTCACACATGAGCTTTTTGAATGTTTTCAAATCTACACCCGGCATCATAACGGTAGAATGCATCTGGCAGCCACGCAGTTTTGGAAGCTGTGCCAATGCGAGTGCGGCACGTTCATTATTCGCAGCGGTAGCAGATAAAGCAATAAGCACTTCGTCGGTATGAAGTCTAGGGTTTTTGCTGCCTAAATACTGGGTTTTTAAAGCCTGAATAGGAGCAATGGATTCCGGCGAGAGAATGAGTTCCTTATGCGGAATGCCGGCAAGATCCTTGATAGCATTCATCAGAACTGCGGCACTTGAGCCAAGGAGTTCTCCAGCCTGTCCGGTTACGATGCGTCCGTCGTGTAATTGGATGGCTGCAGCTGCGGCACCGCTGGCATCTGCACGGCTTCTTGCAGGAGGTACGACATGGCGGTCGGTTGGCAGTAATTCTTCCTGCTGCATCAAAAGTTCTAATTTGTTCAACTCTTCTTCGGTACGTGTACCATCAGCAACACCTACCAAGGCTTTAAAGTATCTGCGGATGATTTCCTGGCGGGAAGCTTCACGGCAGGCTTCATCGTCTACGATGCTGTTTCCAACCATGTTTACACCCATGTCTGTTGGAGATGCATATGGGCTTTTGCCATAAATTTTCATAAAAATAGCATTGAGTACAGGGAAAATTTCTACGTCGCGATTATAATTTACCGTGGTTACTCCATATGCTTTCATATGATATGGGTCAATCATATTAATATCGTTCAAATCTGCGGTTGCAGCCTCGTACGCTAAGTTCACCGTATGGTCAAGTGGAAGATTCCAGATAGGGAATGTTTCGAATTTCGCATAGCCTGCACGTACACCGCGTTTATGTTCATGGTAAAGCTGGGAAAGACAAGTAGCCATTTTTCCGCTGCCCGGACCCGGTGCTGTTATGACAACCAGAGGTCTGCTGGTTTCAATATAATCATTTCGGCCAAAACCATCGTCACATACAATCTGGCTGACATTGGTAGGATATCCGGAAATAGCAAAATGATGGTATACTTTTACGCCAAGAGATTCTAAACGTTTTTGGAAATGGGTCAGTGCATGGTGCTGTTTATACATGGTCAAAACAACACTGCCGACATAAAGACCTTTTCTACGGAATGCATCAATCAAACGTACAACGTCATCGTCATAAGTAATACCTAAGTCTTCACGAATTTTATTTTTGATAATATCTTCTACATTTACAACCATAACGATTTCAGCCTGTTCCGAAAGCTCTAAAAGAAGCTGTAATTTGCTGTCAGCTTCAAAACCCGGAAGAACACGTGCTGCATGGTAATCGTCGAACAATTTTCCACCAAACTCCAAATAAAGTTTATTATCAAACTTTGTAATGCGTTCCATAATATGTTCAGATTGCATTTTTAAATATTTTTCGTTGTCAAAACCAATTTTCATAAAATCGCCTCATTTCTTAATTCGCTGTTGTTTGAATGCGAGTTCTCACATCAAAAACTAAGCTTAAGTATATCACATTTTAAAATCTTGTACAAATTTTTTGGAACGAAATTCAACGAAAACTGATGGCAAAAAAGTAAAATGCTGGGTGTCATGTCTAAATTGTTATATGTTGAATTTTGTCGATAGCTTGCAAAGACTGTCGAATAGGATTATAGTAGGAACTATACTATTTGTTAGAAAGAGGTTGTTATGAACAGGATTTTTGTGTATTTGATAGTATCCCTATTATATATGGAGGGTGTTTACCATGTAGGTTCTTTTGGGATGGCGGAGATTCAGCCAGGGCTTTTGCTTGTCGGTGCCGTGTTTCTTTCTTCTGTAGAGACATTGCTTATTGGTCTTCCAAAGAAAAAAACAGGCAATAAAGTGCTGTACTGGCTGTGTTCCGGTGTGAATTATTTTATATTTGCCAGTCAGATCGTGTATTATTACATATTTAAGAAACCACTGTTGTTAGATGCTGTGGTAAATGCAGGTGCAGCAGCACTTACGGATTTTTGGCAGGTGGCATTGGACGGAATTATAAAATCAATTCCCTGGCTGCTGCTTTTGGCAGTGCCGCTGTTTTTAGCAGGTATTTTGTTTCAAAAAAAGAAACTGTGTGTGTTGCCTTTAAAGAAGCTTGAGACAGCAGCAATGATTTCTTATAGTGTGATTGGGATTACATTGTCGGCATTGCTGCTTATGTTTGGGTATGCAAGGGAAACAGAAGAGTATCAAGCATATCAGGAAATGTATGACCCGGAAATAGTGGCACAGAAATTTGGTGTATTGCCATTATTTGAGCGACAGTTTTTAGGTGATTTATTACCAGAGCAAGAGATGGATTTTAGCGAATTGGGTTCCATCACAATAGAGGAAGAGGCAGAAACAGAGCAATCGACAGAAAGTATAGCAGAACCTGTATTTGATACATCGCCAAATGTATTGAACATTGATATGGAGACGCTGCTCTCCAGCGATGATGAAGATATCCAAAAGCTTGCAGAAATTATGAATTCATTAACACCTTCTAACAAAAATGAATATACAGGAATGTTCGAAGGATATAATCTGATTTATTTAACTGCAGAGGCATTTTCACCATATGTAGTCAGTGAGGAACTGACACCAACTTTATATAAAATGCTGCATGGTGGTGTTGTGGTAGAAGATTATTATATACCATGGTGGGCGACTAGTACGAGTGACGGGGAATATGTGAATCTGACCGGCCAGATTCCGGATGAGCAGTTTAGTATGAAACGAACCCAGTACAATGCACAGCCGTATTCATTACCAGCGTATTTTGCGGCAGAAGGTGTAAAAAGTTATGCATATCACAATAATTCGTTGTCTTATTATGACAGACATCTTTCACATCCAAACTTAGGATATGATTTTAAGGCAGCAAGGCTTGGTTCCTGTTCAGCCAGTACATATGGTAGTCAGATTTTCCAAATGGAAGGTGCGAACCAGTGGCCGGCTTCGGATTACGAAATGATGGTAGCTACGATTCCGGAGTGGATAGGGGAAGAGCGTTTTCATGCATATTATATGACCGTATCCGGACATTCTTTGTATACACGAGAAGGAAACAGCATGTCTCAGAAAAACTGGGAAGTGGTAAAAGACTTGGATTGTTCCGAAGAAATGAAAGCCTATATTGCCTGCAATTATGAGCTGGAAAAAGCACTCACCTATCTGATTGAAGAACTGGAAAAAGCTGGAAAATTAGATAAAACCGTGATTGCCTTAAGTGCGGATCACTATCCATATGGTATGGAAGATTCTAAAATTAATGAATTTGTTGGAAGAGAACTGGGAACACTTGAAAAATATAAGAACTGTGTGATTATCTGGAACAGCCAGATGGAACCCATTTCGGTAGAAAAGACCTGTAGTGCTTTGGATCTCATGCCAACACTTTTGAATCTCTTTGGATTTGAATACGATTCAAGATTGTTTCCCGGCAAGGATATGCTTTCCGACGCACCATCTTTGGTTGTTTTTGCAAACCGCAGTTTTATTACAGACAGTGTTATTTATGATGCAAAAGAAGGATCTGTGGTTTCCCGAACAGGTGAAGAGGTCTCCGAAGAATACATTTCAAGTATGAAAAGTTATGTAAAAATGCTGTTTCGATATTCAGCGGGGATTTTGAATGATGATTTTTTCCGGTATGTGGATGAAGCAAGGATACAGGAGTAAATATAGAAAAAACAGCCCCCATTCCGTTTTGCGGGATGGGGGTGTTGTAATAGTGGTCTTACGTAGTTTGTGAAAAATACTCAGGGTATTTGCTGACAATATCGGTACTGGAAGTAAAACCATCGTATAAGTGATGGCGGATACAGTCTTTTAAAGTCAAAAGGTCTTTGTTTGCTATGCAGTCTACCATTTTTACATGGCAGTCATAGAGCTTCTGCAGATCTTCTTTGCCATTAAAATTAATAAATGTACGAAAACGTTCGTATTGCGAATTATAGGCATAGAGGAATTTGATAATGTTTTTCTTGCCGGCAGCATCAAAAAGTGCAGTGTGGAATTCATTATCGCTTTTGACAAATGCACGGCTCAACTCTTCGATGGACATCTCGGAATCCAATAACTCTTTTTGTTTTTGCAGAATCAGACGAATATGTAAGTCGTGGGAATTATCATAAATTTGAGCAAGGTCAGATAATACAGAAAACTCCAAAACTTCACGCACATACAGTACATCAGAAACGGCATGTAAATCAATGAGAGAGATAAATGTCCCGATATGCGGACGAATTTCCAATAAACCTTCGCGTTCTAAGCGTTTGAAAGCATCACGAACGGGTGTACGGCTGATGTTGTATTTTTCCGCAGTCTCGATTTCGCTGATTGCAGCTCCCGGTGGAAGTTCCAAATGTAAAATCTGTTCTTTTAATTGTTCGTAAACGCCATCGGATGTGGCGGTATGTTTGTATTTCATATTGTATACAACCTTCTTTTCCTGTGTGATGATATAACCCAACTTCATTATAACTTTAAAAACGAGGATGTCAATGTCTTGCATACAAGAAAAGTAACAAATTTTTGCCTTGAATCAAAATGGCAAGAATGATAGAATCAAGATAAAGTGAATATTAGGAGAAATCGTAACTGTGAAGGTACTGAATAATTACGAGAAATATTATAAATTAAGGAGAGGATAAAAGTATGGGGTATTTTGAATTCGTAAAACAGAGTGAATTTATGGTTTGTATTGATAGCGATGGATGTGCTATGGATACGATGGAAGTGAAACACAGAGAATGTTTTGGACCACAGTGGATTTACACCTATGGTTTGGATGATAAATTTGAAGAATGTATGAAATTATGGCTGGATATCAATCTGTATTCAATTACGAGAGGTAGTAATCGTTTCAAAGGACTCGCCCTTGCCTTAGTCGAAATGCAAAAGAGAGGCTGTCACTTTGAGGGATTAGAGGAATTCGTGACATGGACAAAGGAAGCAAAAGAATTATCCAATCCGGCACTTTTGGCATATACACAAAAGAGTTCCAGCGAATGTGTGGAAAAGGCATTGCTTTGGAGCATCCGCACGAATAGAGCAATTAATAACTTAACAGCAGAGGATAAGCCATTTGACAATGTAAAGACTGCGATGGATGAGATGTGTAAAAGTGCTGATTTGGTTGCAGTATCTTCTGCGAATGGGGACGCAGTAGAAGCTGAATGGACCAAACACGAATTGAAGGAAGATTGTCGTGTATTGCTTTGCCAGGAAGTGGGTTCCAAAGCATATTGTATCGGTGAAATGGTGAAAAAAGGCTATGAACCAAAGAAAATTCTCATGGTTGGTGATGCGCCTGGTGACTGTGATGCAGCGATTAAGAATGAGGTATGGTATTATCCGATTTTGGTTGGAAAAGAAGGATTCAGCTGGGAGAGACTTCTGAACGAAGCATTTCCACGGCTTTTGGAAGGTTCCTTTGATGAAGAATACCAGAAACAGTTAATCAAAGAATTCGAAACAAATTTAGGTGTATAAGAAAATATGTAACTGTTCAGAGTAAAGGATGAGACTTGGAATAGGTACAGGAATAGTATAAGTTATAAGTTGAGGTTTTTTATGCAGGAAATAAAACAAGGATGGAAAAAAACGATAGGAATTGCAGGAGCGCTGATTTTGGTTTATTTGGTGATTCATTATTGGGTCAAGGTGGAAGGTCTTTTTTCAGTGGCAGTAGGAGCTGCGATGCCGCTTATTATTGGATGTGTGATGGCATATGTAGTGAATATTTTGATGGGATTTTATGAAAAGTGGTATGACAGGCTGTTTAAAGTAGAAGTTGCTGTAAAAATAAAACGTATTGTTTGTTTGATTCTGGCATTTCTGAGTTTGTTTGGAATTGTAGCGTTAATTGTAAATCTGGTACTGCCGGAACTTATCAATTGTATTGCATCCTTTATCCGATTGATTCCCGGTGCATTGCAGATGATAGTGAATTTTGTTGGAGAAGAACAGATTATGAAGTTCTTCCCGGAACTTGCCAGCGGTTTTGACATAACAACACTTTCTGCGGAAATTGAAGGACTAGTGAAAACAGTAATTGGCGGTGTTGGCGGAGCGGTTGGCTCTATTATGGCAGCAGTCACTTCTGCCGCATCGGTTGTGGTAAATGTACTGATTGGATTGATTTTTTCTTTATATGTATTAATCGATAAAGAGAAATTAGGTGCACAGACAAGAACTTTGGTGCAGACGTATATGCCAAAGACAGCAGACCGTATTTTTTATGTTACAGAGGTTATTGATGACAGTTTCCATAGTTTTATTGTAGGACAGTGTATTGAAGCAGTTGTTTTGGGCGGTCTCTGTATTTTAGGTATGCTCTTATTGAAATTTCCATATGCGGTTATGATTGGTGTATTTATTGGGTTTACGGCACTGATTCCGGTTGCAGGTGCTTATATTGGAGCCGGCGTAGGCGCAGTTATGATTTTGACGGTTTCTCCATTACAGGCACTTCAGTTTTTGGTATTTGTGCTTGTACTTCAGCAGTTGGAAGGCAATCTGATTTATCCAAGAGTCGTTGGACAGTCCATTGGGCTTCCAGGCATTTGGGTACTGACAGCGGTTACCATCGGTGGTGGTGTGTTAGGTGTCGGCGGTATGCTTTTGGCAGTACCATTGTTTGCAGCAGGGTATCGCTTGATAAAAGAAGATGTGCTGCACCGTAATCCAGAGGTATCATCAGCGGAACATACAGCAGATTACTTGGAAAAGATAAAAGAGGACACGCAGAACCAAGAGAATACAATTGTTTCGGATGAAGAAGATCATGCATAAATATTCAGATGAAACAACAGGTAATGCATTGGTGGCTGTTGCGAGAATTCATACGGAGTTTCCGGATAAATTTGGAATTCCAAGGCAAAGCGGTTTGGTTCCTTCTTTGCGTGGAGAAATTGTCTTTGAGCCGGAATTCCGTAGTATGGATGCGGTAAGAGGATTGGAAGAATTTTCTCATATATGGCTATTGTGGGAATTTTCGAAGGCCAAACGTGCGAATTATGCATTGACGGTGACTCCGCCACGTTTGGGCGGCAAGGTCAAAAAGGGCGTATTTGCAACAAGAGCGCCATTTCGTCCCAATTCGATAGGCTTATCTTCGGTGAAATTGGAAAATATCTATCTGGATGAAAAGAGAGGACCGATATTGGTTGTTTCCGGTGCCGATCTTCTGGATGGAACACCGATTTATGATATCAAACCATATCTGCCATATACGGATGCACATCCGGAGGCAAAGGGAAGTTTTGCAGAGGAGCATAAGACAGATCAGATTGCGGTCATTTTTCCGGAAGATAAATTGCTGAAGCTACCGGAGGAGATGCACGGCAAGGTGCTGGATGTTTTAAGGCAGGACCCAAGGGCAGCATACAACAAAAAGCCCGATTATGTATATGGAATGGCTTTTGGCGGATATGATATTCGTTTTACAGTCGAAGATAATGTGCTTTCTGTGAAAGATGTGGTTCCAATCACGATGGAAGGCTATAAAAAAGTAAAATAAAAGTCAACAGAGAACATAAAGGAGAGAACACAATTATGAAAAAAGTAGCAGATTATATAAGAAGTATTCCGGATTTTCCAGAAGAAGGAATAATTTTTCGGGATGTAACCAGTGTATTGCAGGATGCAGATGGTTTACAGCTTGCTGTTGATGAAATGGCAAAACTTTTGGACGGTGTAGAATGTGATGTTATCGCCGGGGCAGAATCCAGAGGATTTATTTTTGGTATGCCATTGGCATATTTGTTGAAAAAACCATTTATTTTGGTTCGTAAAGCAGGCAAGCTTCCATGTGAAACCATTTCAAAAACATATGATTTGGAATATGGCTCTGCAACAATTGAAATTCATAAAGATGCTATCCAGCCGGGACAGAAAGTAGTTCTCGTAGATGACCTGATTGCAACAGGCGGAACAATGAAAGCGGCTGCAGAACTAGTAGAAGAACTTGGCGGTGAAGTTGTAAAAATGTTATTCTTAATCGAATTGGCAGGTTTAGAAGGACGTAAAGTATTGGAAAAATATAACGTAGATGCAGTTGTGACGTACGAAGGTAAATAATTTGCACCTATGGATAAAAATAATCTATAAGAAACATACTATCTCTATAGTTCTATTTGAAAAGGAGAGATAGCATGAACCAGCAGTTAGGAAATGGGAGTCTTTGTTTTTCAAAGGCTCCTTTTATTATGAGTACGGCTTCGGTAGTTGGAAAAAAAGAAGGGGAAGGTCCCCTAAAACATTGTTTTGATGTGATTGGCATAGATGAAAAATTTGGAGAGGATAACTGGGAATCGGCAGAAAGTGCTTTGCAGAAAGAGGCACTGACCCTTGCATTGGGGAAAGGGAATCGAAAGGCAAAAGATGTCCGTTACTTGTTTTCCGGTGATTTACTGGGGCAGACGATTGCGACATATTTTGGTTTGAAAGAATTTGAAATTCCTATCTTTGGCTTGTATGGGGCATGTTCTACCTGTGGGGAATCATTGAGTCTGGCAGCGATGACGGTGGCGGCAGGTTTTGCAGATTGTGTGGCAGCAGTAACATCGAGTCATTTTGCCAGTGCGGAAAAACAGTTTCGTTTTCCATTGGAATATGCCAATCAAAGACCGATGTCTGCGACATGGACAGTAACCGGCGGAGGTGCATTTTTGGTGGCTTCAGAAGAAAGATTACAGCAGTGGAAACAAAAACCAATTGCAAAAATCACCGGAATTACCACGGGAAAAGTTGTGGATTACGGAGTCAGGGATTCGATGAATATGGGAGCTGCTATGGCACCGGCGGCGAGTGATTTGATTTATCAACATTTTGAGGATTTTGGTACGACACCAAACGAGTATGACCGTATTATCACAGGGGATTTGGGAACGGTAGGTCAGGAGATACTGATTGATTTGTTGAAGCAGAAGGGTTATGACATCTCTGAAGTACATGAGGATTGCGGTATTGAGATTTATGATGGAAAGACACAGGGAACTGGTGCCGGTGGTTCGGGATGCGGCTGTTCTGCAGTAACACTAAGCGGCCACTATTTAAAAGAATTGCAGGAAGGACGTTTACACAAAATTTTATTTGTGCCGACAGGGGCGTTGCTGTCGCCGGTTAGTTTTAATGAAGGACAGACGGTACCGGGAATTGCACATGGCGTTGTGTTGGAAAGGGTGAAAGAATGGAATATGTAAAGGCTTTTATTGTGGGTGGAATTATCTGTGCTTTGGTGCAGATTTTAATGGAAAAAACAAAAATGCTTCCGGGACGCATTATGGTGCTTCTTGTATGTTTAGGTGCGGTCTTAGGTGCAATCGGCCTATACCAGCCATTTTCGGAATGGGCAGGTGCAGGAGCGAATGTTCCGCTGTTGGGATTTGGCAATGTGTTATGGACCGGTATCAAGGAGGCTGTGGATAAAGAGGGATTTATTGGAATTTTCAAGGGTGGATTTACATCATCTGCCGTGGGAATTTCGTCTGCATTGGTCTTTTCTTACATCGCATCGCTGTTTTTTGATTCAAAAATGAAGAAATAGCAGGCAATAGTAGGATTTATTAACGTATTCAACAACAATTCAACAGCGATTGTGGATAACTCTGTTGATAATGTGCATAACTTATGTGTATATTTTTTAAAAATTTTTATCATACTAACCTCAAAAGTAAAATAGTTAAAGGAGATTTCTATGATGAAGAAAAGCAGACTTTTATTTTTATGTGCAGTGCTTACTGCGGCAACACTTTTTGCAGTTGGATGTGGAAATAATGGAGATATGAACGGGACAGAGGCTCCATATGAAGATGAAACCAATCGTAATGTGAACGAATCCGGAAATGAAACAAGAAATAATGACTCGACAAATAACGGAACAACAAATAATGGTACAACAGATAATGGTACAAATGGCAATAATACCGATAATAATGGTGCGGTAGAAGACGATTTGCAGCAAAGCGGTGACAGTTTAAGAGATGCCGGAAGAAATCTGCTTGACAGTGTAGAAGAAACAGGGGATGCTATTCGAGATGGTATTGACAATTTGGGCAATGATATGAATAATACAAATAACACAGATAATACAAATAACACAAATAATACAAACAACACAAATAACACAAATAATGCAGACGGTACAAATACAAACCGTTAGTGAAAAATGGGAGAGATTATGACAAAAGAGAATTATATTAAGATGACCCGGCCATTCCGCGAAAATGCGGGATTGGCGAAGGGGATACATATAGCGAATAAATTATGCACAATGACAATGTATGCGGCATATCCAATGCTTTTGGTGTATTTATTTTTCTTTGCGAAATTCAGCAGTTATTTTAGTTTTCAAAAGGCTTTACTTGTACCGGGCATTAGTTTTGTGCTCTTATCCGTATTTCGTTCATGGGTGAACCGGCCAAGACCTTATGAGAAATTTGAAGTACCACCAGTGATAAAGAAAGACACCAAAGGACATTCGTTTCCAAGCAGACATGTATTTTCTGCGACCATGATTGCTATGACATTTCTTTTGATGTCTCCGTGGAGCTGGCTGGGAGTAGTGTTTTTGTTGGTTTCGTTTGCATTAGCCGTAGTACGAGTGGTATCCGGAGTGCATTTTATCAGTGATGTAATTGCCGGAATGGCAGCGGCTGTAGCAGCAGCGGTTTTTGGATATTTAATCATATAAGGTAACTATTCAGTACCTGAATAATTAACCGGTAAGTTTGCGGTACTGGCTCGGTGTCATGCCATAATGTTTTTTAAAAGCCCGGTTGAAGTAGGAGAGATTATCAAAGCCTACTTCTTCTGCAATATGCAGGATGTCCGCATCGGAAGCAATCAAAAGCCGTGCAGCCATTGTCAGACGGTATTCCCGCAGATAGTCAATAAAAGAAATGCCCATTGCTTCTTTAAAATAGCGCATGAAATGGGATTCGGAGAAGTCTACGGATGCTGCCACTTCTGCGATTGTAATTTTCTGCATATAATTGGTTTCAATATATTTTAGAATGATTTTCATTTTGTCCAGGGACTTTGTAGTCCTTGGATTTTTTTCATTTCGGCAGCGGTTGCTTAAAATATAGAAAAATTCATAGAGTTTTCCTTTGATGTACAAATCGTATCCCTGTGGTTTGGTTTTGCAGATTTCATCGCATGCGTCAATGCAGGAAGAAATTGCCTCATAGTGCGGATGAATGATAGAAAAAACACTGGGAACTGTGATTTGGCCGCTTAAAAGAGGGCGCAAAAATCCGGTACTGCTTGTGTCCTCCGTGCGGGGAAGCAGCATATTAACATTAAATATGATATTTTCATACTCCATGGATAAATCATCGTATTGTTCAATTGAGTGAAGCTGTCCCGGCAGAATCAGCACAATTGTACTACCCGATACCTTATATTGTTTGAAGTCTACTGTTACATATCCATGTCCCTTTTTTATATAGATGATCTCCATTTCATCATGCCAGTGTAAAGGGACTTTATCAAAATCCAAAGGAATAGAACAGAGGAGTGTATTATAAGGAAATGATACATCGACATGGCTCTTTTTTTCTTGATAATTTTCATATTCTAGGATGTTCATGATAGAATAGTACCATATTTTGCCATAATATTACAAGAAAAATGATAGAATTTTACCTATACTATGCTTGTGTTCTTTATAAACGCCTATAATGGGAGGTAGATAAAATGAATTTAACAACAGCAGTAGAAAACAAATGGAACAAATCCGTTGCAGAGTGTTCAAACGAAGAAATTTACATTGCCCTTCTTGAAATGACAAAAGAACTTGCTCACGAAAAAGAAAGCAATCAGGGCAAAAAGAAAGTTTATTATGTTTCTGCAGAATTCTTAATTGGAAAGTTATTATCAAATAACTTAATAAACCTTGGCATTTATGACGAAGTAAAAGAAACTTTGGAAGAAGCCGGCAAATCATTAGCAGAAATCGAAGAAATCGAATTAGAACCATCACTTGGTAACGGAGGTCTTGGTCGTTTAGCAGCATGTTTCCTTGATTCTATGGCAACACTTGGCATGAACGGCGATGGTGTGGGTCTTAACTATCACTATGGTCTTTTCAAACAGGTATTTGACTGGGGTAAACAGAAAGAAACTCCAAATCCATGGATTACAGACAATAGCTGGTTAAACAAAACAGATGTTGTTTACCCAATCGATTTCGGTGGTATGAGAGTATGGTCTCGTATGTATGACATCGATGTATGTGGTTACAACAACCGTACAACAAAACTTCACTTATTTGATATCGAATCTGTAGATGAACGTATTGTACAGGATACCATCCACTTTGACAAACACGATATTATGAAGAACCTTACACTTTTCTTATATCCGGATGATTCTGATGAACAGGGTAGACTTCTTCGTGTATATCAGCAGTACTTTATGGTATCAAATGCTGCACACCTCATTTTAGATGAAGCAGTAGCAAAAGGTTCTGATATCTATGACTTAGCTGATTATGCAGTAATTCAGATTAACGATACACATCCATCCATGATTATTCCGGAACTCATCCGTCAGATGGGCGAAAGAGGAATCCTCATGAACGATGCAATTAAGATTGTATCAAAAGTATGTGCATATACAAACCACACCATTCTTGCAGAAGCATTAGAAAAATGGCCAATGCATTTCATGGAAAAAGCGGTTCCACAGCTTATGCCAATCATCCGCGAACTTGACAACCGCGTAAAAGAAAAAGTAAAAGACGAAAGCACATATATTATCAAAGATAACTTAGTACACATGGCTCACATGGACATCCACTACGGATTCAGTGTAAACGGTGTAGCATATCTTCATACAGAAATTTTAAAGAACACAGAATTAAATAACTTCTACAAGTTATATCCGAAGAAATTCAATAATAAGACAAATGGTATCACATTCCGTCGTTGGTTCATGGAATGTAACCCAGAGCTTTCAAGCTATGTAACAAGTCTTATTGGCGATGGCTGGAAGAAAGACGCTAGCAAGTTAGAAAAATTAGGAAAATACGTAAATGACGAAAAAGTATTAAACAACATTCTTGCAATCAAAGAAGGCAAGAAAGAGGATTTAGTACAGTACCTCTTAAAGACACAGAATCTCCACTTAAACAAAGATTCTATCTTCGATATTCAGGTAAAACGTCTCCACGAATACAAGAGACAGCAGCTTAACGTACTTTACGTAATCCACAAATACTTTGAAATCAAAGCCGGTAACATCCCAAGCAAACCAATCACAGTAATCTTTGGTGCAAAAGCAGCTCCTGCTTATACAATTGCTAAGGATATTATCCACTTGATTTTAGCATTACAGCATGTGATCAACAACGATCCACAGGTACGTCAGCACTTAAACATCTACATGGTAGAAAACTACAATGTAACACTTGCTGAAAAACTTATTCCTGCATGTGATATCTCAGAACAGATTTCACTTGCTTCCAAAGAAGCATCCGGTACAGGTAATATGAAGTTTATGTTAAACGGTGCTGTTACACTTGGTACTATGGACGGTGCAAACGTAGAAATCGCTGAATTAGTAGGCAAAGACAATATCTACACATTTGGTGAAGATTCTCAGACAGTTATTGACCGTTATGAACGTGGCGATTACTGTGCAAAAGACTACTATGAAGCAGATGAAAACTTAAAACGTGCCGTAGACTTCATCGTAAGTGATGATGTAAGACGTTTTGGTGATGATGAATGTTTATATCGTCTCTACAACGAACTTATCAACAAAGACTGGTTCATGACATTCCCAGACTTTGCAGAATACGTTGAAACACGTGAAAAAGTTTATGCAGATTACGAAGATAGAACAGAATGGGCTAAGAAGATGCTCGTAAACATCTCAAAAGCCGGATTCTTCTCATCTGACAGAACAATTGCACAGTACAACAAAGATATTTGGAAATTAAAATAATCTGACTTGTAACAGGGAGTAGTAGTTATGTAAAAGAAACACGTATTTTACACGAAGAGTGTAAGATGCGTGTTTTTGTGTACGCCTAGTCGTGCACGTTGTAATATTGACAATATCAAAATATTAAAAATAATGAAATGAGCATGACTTGTATTTTTGGGTGCCACTTGCTATAGTTGTATAAAGGAGATTTTAAAATATGGCGAAAGTTTTTAATGTAACAGCAAATTGCATACCCGAAAAACACTATATGATAAAACTTGATACGAGATTGGCAGAAATCAAGAAAATGGTAGATGATGGTGCATATTTTACCATAAATCGTGCCAGACAGTTTGGGAAGACGACAACGATTCGAGCATTAGCTCGATATTTACAGGAAGAGTATTATGTAGTTTCGATGGATTTTCAGACATTTGGATATGATGATTTTAGAACAGAAAGTATTTTTTCAAGGACGTTTTTTAGTTCGTTTCTTAGAGTTTTGAAAAGACTGAATTTCGGCATATCAGATGAATTAAAAAAAATGATTGTAAATCAAAATGCAAATAGCACACAAGAAATTACACTACGTATTTTATTTGAAAAATTAGAAGATATATTGGATGCTTCCGATAAACCAATTGTATTAATTATTGACGAAGTTGATAGTGCTACAAATAATCAGGTTTTCCTTGATTTTCTCGCACAGCTTCGAGCTTATTATATTGATAGAGACGTATATCCCACATTTCACTCCGTTATTTTAGCGGGTGTTCATGATGTAAAAAATTTAAGAAGAAAAATTCGTCCGGAAGAAGTACACAAGATAAATAGTCCGTGGAATATTGCAGCAGATTTCAAGGTGGATATGAGTTTTTCAGCACAGGAAATTGCAGAAATGCTTTGCGAATATGAAGATGACCATCATACCGGTATGGATATCATGGAAATTGCAGAATTGATTTATGACTATACATCAGGATATCCGTATCTGGTGTCGAGATTATGCAAATATATGGATGAAGATATTAGTCAAAAAGCTGGATTTGATACAAAAGGTGCAGTATGGACGAAAAAAGGATTTCATGAAGCTGTCAAAATGCTGGTGGACGAAAGAAGTACCTTGTTTGAGTCATTGAGCGAAAAATTGCTGAGTTATCCGGAACTGAATACGATGCTGCGTTCTCTGCTGTTCATGGGAAAAGCAATTGCATATAATTATTATGAACCTTCCATAAATATTGCAACCATGTTTGGCTTCGTAAAAAATCAAAACAATACGATGGTTGTAGCAAACCGTATTTTTGAAATCTGGCTCTACAATTATTATTTGTCTACAGCAGAAATGCATAAGGAAGAGATGTACACGGCATCTTTGCGTGACAAAAATCAGTTTATTGAAAATGGTTACTTGAATATGAGGCTGATTTTAGAGAAATTTGTATTGCATTTTCATGATTTATATGGAGACAGCGGAGAAACATTTCTTGAAGAAGAAGGCAGGAAGTACTTCCTGTTGTATCTGCGTCCGATTATCAATGGTGTAGGAAATTATTATATCGAATCCCGGACAAGAGAATTGCGCAGAACAGATATTATAGTGGACTATCATGGCGTGCAGTATATTATCGAAATGAAAATATGGCATGGAAATGAATACAATGTCCGTGGAGAACAGCAGCTTATAGATTATTTAGATGCTTATCATCAAAATAAAGGCTATATGGTGAGTTTTAACTTTAATAAAAATAAGCAGATTGGTGTCCATGAGATTCTTATTGGCGATAAAACATTGATAGAAGCAGTTGTGTAGAATGAATATGTTTTCAAAAAAGTATTGAAATTGTATGTCGCTTGTGTATAATAGAAACATCTTTGTAACTATTCAGGTACTGAATAATTGCACATCTTTTTAATTTAATGAGGTAATAGGTATGGAACGTTTATTAATTCCTAAGAATTATGAATCAGAGCTTGATTTGCACGATACGCAGATTGCAATAAAAACAATCAAAGACTTCTTCCAGGGGCTTTTGGCACAGAGACTTCGTCTTGCACGTGTGTCAGCACCTTTATTTGTAGATCCGACAGCAGGTTTGAATGATAACTTAAATGGTTACGAAAGACCGGTATCTTTTGGTATCAAAGAACAGAACGATAAACCGGCAGAAGTTGTACATTCCCTTGCGAAATGGAAACGCTATGCGTTAAAGAAATACGGATTCACGATGGGCGAAGGGATTTATACCGATATGAATGCGATTCGCCGCGATGAAGACACCGACAATATCCATTCTATTTTTGTAGATCAGTGGGATTGGGAAAAGGTCATTTCCAAAGAAGACAGACATTTGGATTATCTGAAAGATACTGTAAGAACCATTTATAAATGTCTGAGAAAAACAGAGCAGTTCATGGCAATTCAGTATGACTACATAGATTTGATTCTTCCAAAGGAGATTTTCTTTATTACATCACAGGAACTTTTGGAGATGTATCCGGACAAGACCGGCAAGGAAAGAGAATACCTGATTGCAAAAGAAAAGGGTGCAGTATGTCTGATGCAGATTGGTGACAAATTGACAAATGGAGAACCTCATGATGGCCGTGCACCGGACTATGATGACTGGGCACTGAATGCAGATATTATCGTATATTATCCGGTGCTGGATATTTCCTTAGAACTTTCATCTATGGGTATTCGTGTAGATAGAAAAGCACTTATGGAACAGCTTGAAAAAGCAGACTGTTTAGATAGAGCAAAACTTCCATTCCATAAGGCAATTTTAAAAGACGAACTTCCATATACCATTGGTGGTGGTATTGGACAGTCCCGTATGTGTATGTTCTTTTTAAGAAAAGCCCATATTGGCGAGGTGCAGAGTTCGCTTTGGCCGGAAGATGTGGTAGAAGAATGTGAAGTGAATGGAATTAAATTATTATAAGAGTTATGTTGCAGGCAGGGATTCTTTTTCTGCCTGCAATATTCTTTGTGCGTGAAGAGTTTGCAAGCGAACTCTTTGCTACAAAAACATTATACGTGTTAATATAATAATCGTTTGTATTTGTCTCGAAATTCTGATGGAGTCATATCGTAGGTGTTTTTAAATATCTGATAAAAATGTGTACGATTGCTAAAACCTAATTCTTCTGAGATTGCAGAGATGCTGAGATTTGTTTTTATCAAAAGGCGGGCAGCCTGTTTCATGCAGAAGGTCATTCCGTAGTTAAAAATGGTAAGACCCGTATATTTTTTTGTAATCTCATTTAAATAAATGCCGGAATAATGCAAAGTATTTTCTAATTCTTTTCTAGTGGTACGTCCATTACTGTTTTCCATGATTTTTGTAATTTGATTAAAAATAGCATTTTCGCTTGTGTTATTTACCTGAATCGGTAATGTGTGATATCCGTTTTTGGTGGACAGAAGTAAAAATAAACGAATAATCTTGTCTTTTATAAAATAACTGGAACCCAACTGAGGCAGAAGCGTTTCTTTTGCAATTTCATCTAGGGTAGCAAAGACAGAATCCGTTATATTTAAATAATCTCCCAAAGGCGTTAAGCTCAAGCATGCTTTCTCAGGGGCATTGTTTTTTATGTAAGTAGTAAAAAAATGTTCTATGATGGAAATCGGTTCTTCGCGTTCGATAGTAAATATTTTTTGAAAAAGATCAGAACAAATGGATTTCATGTAGGTATCTGAAATCTGCAATAAGGCAATCTGAAAATCATGGTTTGTATTTATATGGATGGAATGGCGAATGCTTTTGTTCAGAATGCAGATATCTCCTTTTTGATACAATTTATTCTCATTTTCAATTTTCTGAATGAATTCTCCATTTAAAACAAATAGGATTTCATAAAATTCATGCTGGTGAAAATATTTATTTGGAAAGGGATTTGTTATTTTGCTTTGTGGGCCAATGGAATACGTCGTGTGATCAGGAGCAATGCTGGTTAGTGTGGAGTATGTCTCCAGTTCTTCTTCGTGGTAAGAAAAAAGCTGCAGCTGATAAACATTAGAAAGTTTTCGCAGAGGCGGTAATTCAAGTAAGGTGTGTTGGGCATTGGCATCTATAAGTTCTGTTTCTCTCTCAAATATTTTAAAATCCAGTTGGTTTCCCATAAATGTCTCCTTCTTATGTATATGATACAGTTTGTGCACAAAAAAGATTTATTGCTGTCATTTTTGTCTTAAATAATGTTGATATAATAAATTATATATGAAAAATATTGAAATATCAAATTAAATTGTATCAAAAAAATAAGTATTAGTTCGCATAAAATCTTTCTTATTGCCTTACAAAAGAATGATTCATTTGTAAGGCAATCCCTTTTTCTTTGTTCATTCTTTGGATGAAAATATATATTATTGGGAGGAAATTATGAGTAACAAAAAGAAAAAAGGTTCAGGCAAAGTACTCTGGACCATCCTTACCGCAGTGTTTGCGATACTTTTGGTTGTAAGTATTGTAGGTACAAACATTGCACTGTCTGCCAGCCAGGCAATCAACATTTTCTTGAAAACGGAAACGTATAAGCTTGTTGAGAATGGCGATGGTAGTGAAGACACCACCTACTTTGAAATGGACTTTGATTCAGTGGAAGAATTAGAGGCACATGGACAGGAAATTGGTGAACAGTTGCACGCAGAAGGTTCTGTACTTTTGATGAATAATGGAGCACTTCCATTAGATGGCAATGAAAAAGTAAGTACATTCAGCCATTCGAGTGTAGATGTAGTTACCTGTGGTACCGGTTCTGCGGACATTGACACTTCTACAGCACCTACATTAAAAGAGGCATTGGAAGAAGTAGGATTTTCTGTAAATCCAACACTTTGGGATTTTTACCTGAATGTTACAGATGCAGAAGGAAATGCATATAATCGTGCACCAGGCAAAGGAACAATTATGACAGAACGTTCGGAGTGGCACATTAATGAAGTTCCATTATCTGCATACACAGACGATGTGAAATCCAGCTTAACGGAATATGGTGATGTGGCTGTTGTAATGCTTTCTCGTATTTCCGGTGAATGTGTGGACTTAGAATACGGCGAGTATAAAGACGGCACCAATGTATTGGATTTAACACCGGAAGAACAGGATATGCTTAAACTTGCCAACGAAAATTGCGAAAAAGTAATTGTGTTGATCAACTCTACCAATGCGATGGAGTGTGAATTCCTTGAGAATCCGGAATATGGCATTGATGCAGCATTATGGATTGGTTACACTGGCGAATGGGGATTGAATGGTGTAGCTGATATTTTAGCAGGTAATGTAAACCCAAGTGGACGTCTGGTAGATACCTACTGCTATGACAACACAACAGCTCCAGCGATGGTTGGTATTTATGCGGATGCATATACAAACTATGATCCGGAAGATAGTTCAAAATGGTTCTCTGTTCAGAATGGTATGTTAGATGGTAATGGTTTCTATATTGCATATCAGGAAGGTATTTATGTAGGATACCGTTATTATGAAACAAGATACGAAGATGTGGTAATGGGTACTGCAAATGTAGGCGATTTTGATTATGCTTCTACAGTAGCATATCCATTTGGTTATGGCTTGAGCTATACCACATTCGAATATTCGGATTTTGCAACAGAATATGACAGTGCTACAGACAGTTTCAACATTACTGTAAAAGTAACAAATACAGGTGATGTAGCTGGTAAAGAAGTCGTACAGATTTACTTCCAGTCTCCATATACCGATTATGACAAAGAAAACGGAATTGAAAAAGCAGCAGTAGAACTTTGCGGTTTTGCGAAAACAGATATTTTAGATGCCGGTGCATCCGAAACGGTTACAATCAATGTGGCACGTGATGAATTGGCAGCATATGATGCAAATAATGCAAAAACATATATCTTGGATGCGGGTGATTATTACTTCACAGTAGCAAAAAATGCACATGATGCAGTAAACAACGTATTGGCAGCAAAAGGCTATACAACTGCAAACGGAATGACAGCAGACGGAAATGCTGCAATGGTTTATAATTATCAGGTAGAAACATTGGATGCAGAAACATACTCTGTTTCAAAAGCTACTGGAAATGAAATTACAAATCAGTTTGATAGTGCTGATTTATCTCAGTATGGTACAGAAATTACATACCTTTCACGTAATGACTGGACAGGAACATGGCCAAAAGATATTGAAATCGAAGCAACGGAACAGATGTTTGAAGATGGTTTATTAATATACCAGACATATGATGGAATCGAAGGCTCTACAACAGAAATGCCAACAATGGGAGCTGAAAATGGACTTACCCTTGCCATGATGATTGGCAAAGACTATGATGATCCTACTTGGGAAGCGTTGTTAGATCAGCTTACATTTAAGGAAATGGCTGTATTAATTGGACAGGGTTACCATAATACAGCGGCAGTTCCAAGTGTTGCGAAAGCAGCAACTGTAGATGATAATGGTCCTCAGGGATTTACACAGACATTAACAGGTATTGCAGAATGCCATACTGCATACTCTGATGAAAACATTATGGCAGCTACATATAATGTAGAGTTAATGGAAGAAATGGGTAAATCTTTAGGAAATGATATGTTAGAGTTAGGTGCACATGGACTTTATGGACCAGCTATGAACATTCATAGAAATGCGTATGCAGGACGTAACTTTGAATATTATTCAGAAGATCCATACCTTTCAGGTACAATAGCAGCAGCAGAAGTAAAAGGTATCCAGTCGAAAGGTGTATATGTATACATTAAGCATTTTGCATTAAATGATAATGAAACAACTTGTCGTTGTATCTCTACTTGGGCAAATGAACAGGCAATCCGTGAAATCTACTTAGAACCATTTGAAAAGGCTGTTGTAGATGGCGGTGCTATGAATGTAATGAACTCCTTTGCACGTATTGGTGTAGTTTGGAGTGGTGCACATGAAGGCCTTATGACAAACGTGCTTCGTGATGAATGGGGTATGAGAGGATTTGCTTTAACAGACTTCTCAGGTAATGCACAGTTTGAAGCATATGGACTTGTTATGAAATCTTTCGACGTTGCATACGGATTATTAGCTGGAACGGATAGCTGGGATAGCTCATCTACACAGTGGACAAATTGTTTGAACGACTTGTATACGGATGATCCTGATATTTGTCAGGCAATGCGTCAGGCTTCACATAGAATTCTTTACACAGTGGCAAACAGCCATGCGATGAATGGTATTAGTGCTTCTACAACAGTAGTTGCAGTTACACCATGGTGGCAGACTGCATTGTATGTACTTTGCGGAGCAATGGGTGTTATGACAGTAGTAAGTGTTGTAATGCTTATAAGAGCAGTGAAATCGAATAAGAAAAAGCAATGATGTTAAATCTCCGAAAAATTTCCTTTTCCTAGACGTATATATAGGGGCTGTTCGATAGACAGCCCCTATATGTCTATCTATGCAGTAAAAACATATGAAAGAAAAGGTTAATGGTAGTTTTTGTAGAACTTTTTCGCAAAACAGACAAATTGGGTAATTTTGTATGCTTTCAATCATGTTTATTTATAGTATAATGAATAAAAGCATCTGTTTGGGGGATGTACGGAGTGAGTAGTAACAAATAGAATATTCTTCTAAAGGTTTAAAACAATATATGTAGATTTTGGTTAAATAAAATGCTATAATAGTTGAATTAAGCACGAACAATTTAGGGGTTGCAGAGAGGATGAAACATTCAATTGATATTGTAATTGATATTATAATTGATATTATTGAAAGAACATCCGAAGAATTGAAATAGTATTTATAATGATTCAGCTTGAATCATTATCAGTATATATAAAAATGGGAGAGGTAATATGAGAAAAACAACAACATTTATGAAAAACTGGCTGTTTACCGATTTAGACGGCAGTCAGACGAAGCTTGACCTTCCACATACATGGAATGCCCTTGATGGTCAGGATGGTGGCGGTGATTACAGACGTGGGACGTGTACCTATGAAACAGAAGTGGCTGCTCCGGAATACGACAAGGAAAACGAAGTCGTTTATTTACAGTTCCATGGTGTAAATGCGACTGCGAATGTTGTATTAAACGGCAAAGAAGTTGTAAAACAGCATGATGGTGGTTATTCTACTTTTCGTGTAGATGTTACAGATGTCATCAAAGACATGAACAAAATTGTTGTTAAAGTAGATAACAGCAAGAATGACCGTGTATATCCACAGATGGCAGACTTTACATTCTATGGCGGTATCTATCGTGATGTAGAATGGTTAGTGGTAAACAAAGACCATTTTGATTTAGATTATTGCGGCAGCAAAGGATTAAAGATTACACCGGAAGTAAAAGGCAAAGATGCGGATGTACGTGTAGAAACATTTACAAAAGCAGATGCAGAAGTGCAGATTGAAATGACAGATGCCAAAGGCAAAGTAGTAGCGACAGGAAAAGGCAAAAATGTTGTACTCAAAGTAGCCAATGCCCATCTTTGGAATGGTCTTGCAGATCCATATCTGTATACAGTAAAAGCAACATTGGTAAAGAACGGCAAAGCAGTAGACGAAGTATCCAGCACATGCGGTATCCGTATCATCAAATTCGATCCGAAGACAGGTTTCTACCTGAATGGAAAAGCATACAACCTTCATGGTGTATCCCGTCATCAGGACTGGAAAGCCATTGGTAATGCAATCAACCATGAAAACATGGATTTGGATATGGAACTTATCAAAGAAATCGGTGCAAATACCATCCGTCTTGCACATTATCAGCATGACCAGTATTTCTATGATTTATGTGACAAAGTGGGTATGATTGTCTGGGCAGAAATCCCATACATCTCACACCATATGCCTGGCGGAAACGCAAACACACTGGCACAGATGGAAGAACTGATTGCACAGAACTATAACCATCCATGTATCGTAACCTGGGGTATTTCCAACGAAATTACCATCAAGGTAACACACAAACAGGATATGTTAAACAACCATAAAGTATTACAGAAATTTGTAAACGAAATGGATCCAACCAGACCTACTACAATGGCTTGTTATGCGATGTGCGGACCTTTTAACCGCGTAACCAAGATTACGGATATCGTAGCATGGAACCTCTACCTTGGCTGGTACGTACCATTCCTCTGGTTAAATGACTTATGGATTGGCTTCTACCACTTGATTTATCCAAACCGCTGCTTAGGTTATTCCGAGTACGGTGCAGAAGGTATGCCAAACTTACATGCAGAAAAACCAAAACGCGGGGACAATACCGAAGAATATCAGAATATTTACCACGAATATATGCTCGAATGTTTCAAACGTCATCCATATATGTGGGGTACCTACATTTGGAATATGTTCGACTTTGCAGCAGATGATCGTAACCAAGGTGGTGAACCGGGTATGAACCACAAAGGTATGGTAACATTTGACCGTAAATTAAAGAAAGACTGTTTCTACCTTTACAAAGCATATTGGAACAAGAAAGACCCATTCGTATATATTGCAGGCAGACGCTTTACATATCGTAAGCAGACAGCACAGGAAATTACAGTGTACTCTAATCAGAAGGAAGTATCACTTTATCATAATGGCAAATTGGTAGAAACCAAGAAGGGCGAAAATGTATTCAAGTTCAAAGTAACCCTTACCGATGGTGAAAACAAATTTCAGGTGAAATCCGGAAAACTGACAGACAAAGCTGTAATTATCAGAACCGATGAAGATCATCCAGAGTATGTAGCTCCAAAGGTTGATACAAAGAACTGGTTCTAGAATGTAGTAAAACTTATGAGCAATGTTATGCATGGATTAAGATGGCGACGAGCCATCTGGCGAGAATTGTAGCAGCGAAGCTGTGGAAAAGGCTGCAAAGCAGCCGAATTCGAGCTGAACATTGCGGAGTAGTAAGAAGAAAGGAATAAGAAAAATGGGTAAAGAAAATGTAACACCTAACGATGGCGTAAACCGCGCCAAAATGTACCAGTTGGCATTGTTCCCGATGAATAATGGTGCAACAAATGTGTACTTCGTACTGATTTTGTCATATATTGCTACCTTTGGTAACACTGTACTGGCAATTGCAATGATGTTTGCAACAACAATGATTACTGTTATGCGTGTATTTGACGCAGTTACAGACCCTATCATCGGTGCGATGATGGACCGTACTGATGGCAAGTTTGGTAAGTTCCGTCCATTCATGGTTCTTGGTAACATTATCATGGCATTCTCTGCATTCATGCTCTACTGTATTACTCCTATGATTTCAGAAGACATGATGTGGCTCCGCTATGCAGCGTTTGTCGTATTATATATGATCTGGGTAATTGGTTATACATTCCAGACATCCGTAACACGTTCCGCACAGAGCGTACTTACAAACGATCCAAAACAGAGACCATTGTTTACAATCTTTAACACAATCGGTTCTATGGCTGGTATGGGTCTTATGCAGGTATTGGCACCAATTCTTCGTTCCAGCATTGGCGACTACAATACACCGGACTTTTACAGATTTTTTGCACCAATCGGTATTGTAATTTCTATTTTCCTTACGATTCTTGCGGTTATCGGTATCTGGGAAAAAGATAATTCAAAATACTTTGGTATTGGCGGTACGCAGGAGGCAGTTAAAGTTTCTGAATACGTTGCAATTATTAAAGCAAACAAACCTATGCAGAGACTTATGGTTGCCGGTGGTACCTGTAAATTAGCGTTATCTATCGCAACAAACATGACAGTTCTTTGTATGTTATACGGCTGTATGATGGGGAACTACGACGGATTATATCTTCCAATGATGGTGCTTGGATATGTATTCTCTGCTCCATTCTTTGCATTAACTGTAAATACATCACAGAAGAAAGGACAGAAAGCATCTCTTCAGAGATATGTTGGTGTTGCTCTGGCATGTTATGTAGTAGTACTTGTACTTCTTATTATGTGGGAACCAGGCAATCCTGCACGAAACTTAAGCATCATGGGACAGGATGGTCTTTCACTGAACCTTTACACGATTGTATTTATTCTTTTCTTTGGTCTTGGTTATGGTGCTTACTACTCAACAGCAGATATGCCAATTCCAATGGTTGCAGACTGTGCAGACTACGAAACTTATCGTTCCGGTAAATATATCCCGGGTATTATGGGTACATTGTTCTCATTGGTAGATAAATTAGTATCTTCTTTATCTGCAACAGTAGTAGGTGTTGCTGTCAGCATTATTGGACTTGAAAACTTACCAGTAGCAGAAACACCTTATTCCGAAGGCATGAACTGGGTAGTAATCGTATTATTCTGTATCGTTCCTATGGCGGCATGGGCACTTACACTTTGGGCAATGAAAGGCTATGAATTATCCGGACCACGTATGAAAGAAATTCAGGCAATCAACAATGCCCGTAAAGAATTAGTAGCAAAAGGTATGAGCTTAGAACAGGCTATGCAGAAGATTAAAACAGTAGAAGATATCAAATAAATTACGATTGAACAAAACACATGGATGCAAACTTACCTGTATCCATGTGTTTTTTGCTGCCATGACCCGGAAAAAGGTCTGGCAGACATGTATCTTATGATGTGAAAATTTTCCATAGACACAATCGAAACTGTTCACGCAGGTTGACATATCATTCAGTAAAATAGTTGTCATGCGGAATCCAAAAGTCATGACTGTTACAAGTCATACACGAAATTAATTATTATACGTTGATGTGATGGAAATTTCGGAGTATAATACAATAATAGGGCATTTGTATCAAAATGAGGGATTAAGGGGCAGAATATGTACGTTTTTATAGGAATATTCATACTGTTATTTATAATAATGTCGGTAATTTTCATTTGCATGGCTCATTTTGCAGTGCGTCCAAACGTACATACATTGGAGTATGAACTGGACTATTTGGATAAATTAGAATGTATGAAAGGTGAGAGTCTGGCAATAGAAAATGAACATCAGGTAACTACGTTTGATGCTGAGAAACTTTGGGTTGGTCTGGTGCAGGGAGATCCTAAAAATAAGCATTATGTGATTTTGTCGCATGGTTATACGAGTACACGTTATGGTGTGTACAAGTATGCTGTGCTTTGGCGGAAATTGGGTTATAACTGTGTGCTTTACGATAATCGTGGACATGGTGTGAATCAGCGTGCGACGATAACCTTTGGAATTCGGGAATCCAGGGATTTGATGACAGTAATAGAGGATACCTATGAAAGATATGGACAGGATATTCACATCGGTCTGCATGGAGAATCCATGGGAGCAGGACTTCAGGTGATGGCATTGGAATATAAGCCAAAGGTAGATTTCATTGTAAACGATTGTGGATATAGTGAGATTTTGCCGGTGCTTCGGTGGAAAGTGCAAAGTGGATTTCATCTTCCGGGAAGTATGGCGGATTGGGCATCACCGTATGCAAGACTTTTGTTTGGATATTGGTTTCAGGAGGTGCGTCCGATTGACCGCCTGAAAGAAAACGAGATTCCGATTTGTTTTGTACATGGAACATCGGATCATTTTACGGCACACTGGCATAGCGAGAAAATGTATGAAGTAAACAAGGGGTATAAGGAACTGCATTTGTTTGAAGGCGTAGACCATGCATCATGTATTGTGGATGATACGGAACGATATTTCCGGATGATGAAAGATTTTATTGCCAGGGTATATGCGGATGAGCAGACACAAATGGGCACAGCGAAATAGTCGAGGATGGAATGTTATATAAAATATGTGTATAACTTTGTATGATTCTGCAGAAGATAGTAAGAGGTCGGATAGTTATTCACGGCAGGTTTAAATATTTGCAGTTATGAGCGAGGCATATGAAATTGTGTGAATATGTATCCGGTATAAAAAAGATTGTTTGGATTTGAGGTAACAATGTTTGTAATTTGGTTTTTATTGGCAGCAATTGTGCTGTTTGTGGTTTTTCTGTATGTGTTATATGATGTGATTTTTTCCGCAAATAAGCGGTATATGGGAGATGAAAATTCATTGCCGCATGGGGAACCGTATGACCCTTATCATGAAACAATAACAAGGTGCGTAAAGCAGGTACTGGAAGTGCCTTTTGAAGAGGTGTCAGTCACTTCGTTTGATGGTTTGAAGCTGGCAGGGCGTTATTATCATCTGACGGATGGTGCGCCTCTTGTTATTTTTTTTCATGGATACCGGTGTAGTGGATTAAGAGATGGAAATGGAATTTTCCTGTATACAAGAAAGTTGGGATTTAATGTACTTCTGGTAGATCAGCGTGCCCACGGAAAGAGTGAAGGAACGACGATTACTTTTGGCATAAAAGGGCGTTATGATTGCAAATCATGGGTAGATTACGCAGTGAAACGTTTTGGAAAAGAACAGAAAATATATTTGAGTGGATTGTCCATGGGCGGGGCGACCGTGTTGATGGCAGCGGATATCGGACTTCCGGAAAATGTCATTGGAATTCTGGCAGATTGTCCGTATTCTTCCCCAAAAGCGATTTTGTGTTCCGTAATTAAGCAGATGGGATTTCCGGTAAAGTGGACGTATCAGATGGCAAAACTGAGTGCAAAATGGATTGGAAAATTTGATATAGAGGAAGCTTCGGCACTTACATCTGTGCGCAACAGCCGGATTCCAATTTTGATTCTGCATGGAGATGCAGATGATTTTGTACCATGCTATATGAGTATTGATTGTCAGGCGGCGGGAAAAGATAATGTACGCTTGAAGCTGATAAAGGGAGCTGCGCATGGGATGAGCCATTGTGTGGATACCGAAGGATATGAAGAAGCGGTGTATGCATTTTTGCAGGAAACCGGAGGAATATAAGCTGGTTTAGGATGTTTGAATGAATTGAGGGATTAAGATGGTAACAGCATATGAATGTGCAAATTTAGTAATAGATGAAGTGAAAAAAGTGGTGACAGGAAAAGAAGATTGTATCAAAAAGGCTCTTGCTGCTATTTTGGCGGGGGGACATATTTTGATTGAGGATGTTCCGGGTGTAGGAAAAACGACGTTGGCGGTGGCGTTTTCCAATGCTATGGGACTACATAATCAGAGGGTACAGTTTACTCCGGATGTTATGCCGGCGGATATTCTGGGCTTTTCCATGTACCGGAAAGATACAGGTAGATTTGAATATCGGGAAGGTCCCATTATGTGCAACTTGTTTTTGGCAGATGAGATTAATCGTACATCTCCCAAAACGCAGTCGGCTTTGTTGGAAGTTATGGAAGAAGGCATGGTTACGATTGATGGTGTAGGGCATAAAGTACCGACTCCATTTGTTGTTGTCGCAACGCAGAATCCCAAAGGAAGTGCGGGTACACAGCTTTTGCCGGAATCCCAGCTGGACCGTTTTATGATTTCGATGAGTATGGGGTATCCGGATTTAAAAAGTGAAATTGAAATTGCAAAAGGAAAAAGTGTCAAAGGGGATATCGAAAAAGTAAGGGGAATTCTAAATACAAGTGCACTCATGCAGATACAGAACGTGGTAGAAAATGTATATATACATGACCACATTTATACATATATTTGTAAACTGGTACAGAGGACACGTGAAAATCCATATATTGAATTGGGTATAAGTCCAAGAGGTACACTAGCCTGTGTACGTATGGCGAAGGCAATGGCATTTTTGGATGGAAGAAATTACGTTATTCCGGATGATATCTATCAAATTTTTAAAGATATTGGAAAACATCGCATAGTGCTCAATACAAAAGCAAGAGTTACACATGTGACGGAAGAGGCGGTGTTGGATCGTATTTTATCAGAAGTGGTTCAGCCAGCGAATTATATGAAAGAGAGAATGTATCGTGATTAGTATTGGGATAGTTCTACTTATTATACTTTGTTGTTTCTATTTTGGAATTTTATATACGAATCCACAAATGGTGCTATTAGGTTATACGTGCATCCTATTGTGTGTAGTTTCTGTTATAGAGCTGGTGTGTCGTTTTTTTACGATACGGGGGTTTGTGGATATTCCAATCACTATGGTGGAGCAGGGCATGCCGGTGAATGTAAGGATACGAATCCGAAATACAGGATTTTTACCAGCAGGAAATGTTTGGGTAAAGCTACGGATATCAAATTCGTTTCAGGCAGGTGGAAAAAGCCAATGGATACAGCTGCAGGATGTAGCAATTGGAGAACAGTCGCAGGAAATACAGCTTTCGTTTTCTGGTGCCGGATGCCATGAGGTGGAAATACAGAAAATAAGAATTCACAGTTTGCTTGGATTTGGATATATAAAGAAGAGATGTAGAGATTTTGCTTCGGTATTGATTTTGCCGGAAATTCATTTTGTACCATTGCGGATTTCGGAGGCAACGAGAAATTTTATGGGAGATGCAGATGTCTACGATGAATTTCGTCCGGGAAATGATACAGGAGAAACGTTTGAAATCCGTGCATATCGCCCAAAGGATAAGATGCAGAATATACATTGGAAGCTGAGTGCAAAGATGGATGATTTGGTAGTAAAAGAATATAGCCTGCCCAAAGCTTGCGGCATTGTTTTGTTTTTGAATCGAAAAACAGGGATGAAGAAAAAAGATGTGAGTGCTTATTTGGAAGTAATTGCAAGTATATCCTTTACTTTAATGGATCAGAAGTGTCCGCATTATGTGGTGTGGTACAGTAAAGATGTTGAAGATATTCGAAGAATTCGAGTTGATGATGAGGAATCTTTTTATATGTTCTGGGATATCTATTTGAGAGATTCGGCAGTAACAGAAAAGGTGCTTCGGGAAGAATATAAACGAAAATATAGAAATGAGTGGTATCTCCATGATTTGAGCTTTCATGAAACATTGGATCTTTACAAAGATGGAGAACATATTTGTCACTTAGATGGAATGAAAATACAAGATGCGTGTGAGAAATTGGAAATTCTTTTATAAAAAAGAGCATATTTTTGATACGATTAGCCTATGGTGTGGAATAGGCTTTTTATGGTATGCCGTATACTCCATGATACAAGAACGATTTCCAAGTTTTGTAGAGACTGGAATTGGGAGTGCAGAAGTAGTTTTGTGGCTGTTACTTTTGTGGATGGGTTCTGATTGGCCAAAGACCTATTTGAAAAAGTGGAGTTTACTATGTTTTTTTGCGGGGATGGCAATACCAATTGTTTATACATATGTTCATGCAGAAGCGTTGTATACAGGTGCTGTAGGAATGTTGCAGAGTTATCTCGAGTACTGGAATGATTATTATGGTGCTGCAATATTTGTGGCAGGTGGAGATATTAGATATGCACCATTAACATTTCGTCTGATAGAGGTGTTACTATGGTGGTTATTATGGAATGTTTCTTATGTTTTGAGAAACAAAGTGTTGTTAAGCTTCTTTCCAGTGCTATTTCTTGTATTAGAGATGATTGTGGGGTTATCACCAAGGGGAGACGCAATTGTATGTATCTTTTTGGGTGCGATGTGTTTGCTGCATCTTGGCGGAACTGATATAAAGAAGAAAATAATCATACTATGTACTTTGGTTGGCTGTATATGGTTTTCTAAGCTTTCTTTTTCGAATTCCATCGAATATTTGACAAGTGAGGAAAAGAAACAAGAAGTATTGTATTGGCAGGATACATTTTTGGAAATGGATGTTAAGGATATACTTTCGTTGGATTATCATTTTCCGATGGAACCATTGGGAAATCAAACGCCTAGCTATCAGGGAGAAGTATTATTGGAGATAGAGGCAGAAGAGTATCCGCTTTCATCCATATATTTGAAAGGTTTTCATGGTACTACTTATAAAAACGGTATTTGGAGTACGGATGATCGTGCGTTTAAAAAGATATGTCGAACCAATTCGTATTCGCAGAAAGAATTGGCGGAGCATTTATTTGATATGCCCTTTGAGGCATTAAAGGTATATTATAGTGAATATGAGATTGGTCTCATGGAACAGGAATATGTGATTCGTTATGTGGGAAGTTCTGGTGATGTTGCCTATGTACCATATTTTTCGAAATGGGATTCTTTAAATGGGGACGTAGTTTTAAAGAGTGATTATTTGTTGAAAAAAGCGGTGGGAAAGGATATGCTTTCTGTAAATACGCTGCAGAGTATAGAAGAGATGGAAGCCTTGATTGCATTGGGTGAAAATGCAGCTTCTAGTGCGGAGACGGAAGTGTTGAATACATTGTCTGCTGCTTATTGTGAGAATCAGGAGAGTTTCTCCTTCTTTGCGGAAGCGGTAGAACAGATTACAAGGACATACACTGGGGAAGGGGTAAATTCGCAGAGATTAGCTTATGCGAAAGGCGTGAAAAAGTACTTATCCGAACAAATGTCATATAGCTTGATTTTGGATACCTTGCCACAAGGAGCAGATCCAGTGGAGTATGCTGTAACACAGGGACACGAAGGATATTGTATGCATTTTGCCAGTGCAGGAACCATGTTATTGCGAGAATTGGGAGTGCCGGCTCGATATGTATCGGGATATGTTGTAGTTCCATCGGATTTTGAGGCATCTGAACAGAAATTTTTCGCAAAAGTAACGGATTATGCAGCACATGCATGGGTGGAAATTTATCTGGAAAATGTCGGATGGATACCATATGAAATGACACCCGGGTATACTGTAGTGGATACGATTCCAACCAAAGGGAATACGGATGATTATGAAGAGCAGTCTGAAGAACGTAAAGATGCCTTTGAGCAGTTAAAGGAAGAGCTGACAGAGGAAACGCAAACGGATATAGAATCGGGGCAGGAGTCAGAAGAAAGCGATATCAATCATACGGATATTATGGGTAATGGAAACGAAGAGGATATAGAGAATTCAGACTTAGAACAGGAAGAAGAGAACTCCTTGGTTACAGAGGAGGATAAGAACGGAGAGACACATACAGGGAATACGAATAAAGATGAGTCGAGCTTTCATCGAAAAGAGTTCGTAAATGCTATATTCCGTGTAGCCGGCATTTTGATACTGATTATTGGCAGTTACTGGGGAGTACGAAGATGGTTCTCGTACTATGAGAATATATTGCAGATAGAAATGAAAAAAAATCTTACCAGACGTGCGGTGAAGCATATGAATCAGCGTATATATCATATGGTTCGTTTAAAAGATTTAAAAAATCCAGAGTCAAATCTGCAAAAAGGATATTGGACGGATGTGCGTATGGAAGAAAAACTAATCGAATATTACGATTGTGTGGAAAAGGAAGACTGGAAACGCTATATGGATATCGTAAAGAAAATGCATTATTCAAAAGAAGTGATATCAAAAGAAGATATGCGGCATTGTTATAACTGCTATCGAAAAGTCTGGCGTTTAACAATTCGTAAACAAAGATCTGCTAAAAATAAATGATATATAGTAACTATGATACTATAATTGAGCAAATTCAAAATATTGCACAATTTTCTATCGTAAAAGTGTCATTTTGTGTCTATGCAAAAAAAATTTATTTTGAGACACAAAATTTCTTAAAATTTGTGTCTATGCAAAAAAATTCCTCTCCAAGACACAAAATCAGCCCTTTTTTAGAAAAAATCTCTGATTTTTTTAATTTTCTGCTGATTTTTCTTATTTTTTGTGTCTTACATACCAAAAATTTTGTATAGACACAATTTGCCTGTGTCTGAAAAACAATTTTTTCTGTATAGACACAATCGTAATTTATCTGTCATAGAACACTTTTTTTCTTTAAAACTTTATTTGATTTTTACGAAAATAGCAAAGGAACAAGTAGTTTTGTGCAATTTTTCATATTTGCTCATTTATAGTATGATATATGGAATTATTATGAAGTAGGGGGATTAAGAGATGGGATTGTTATTGGTTGCACCATGGATACAGATGGCAGGTATTGTGATACCACTTTTGGGCTGTATCGCTTTATTTAAAAAACAACTGACCAAAACATCGATGAGTTTGCTGCTGACGAATATTGGCTGTTTGTTTGTCAACTGTATTTATCTGCTGATGCTGGGGGCTGGTTCGGAAGATGCGGCACTTATGGCAAATAAGATTTTATATCTGGCAAATACCTTGTTCTTCTTTTCTTTTATGTTGTTTATAGCGACATATTTGAATTTGGGAACACAAAGAGTAAGAACCACCATTTTATCGGTTTGGGTAGGCATTGAAATTTTATTTTTGTTTTTGATTTTTATCGGTGACCCATTGCATATTGTGTTTTTGGACGTAAAGGTACAGATTTTGGAACGCATAGGATTTACACTGGTGCAGACGATTCCGAGCGTACTTTATATGGTGAGAAACTGCGCACTGTGTATCATGCTGGTTTTGGGTATGATTATTTCTACAATTCGTATGTTTAAAGTAAAAGCAATCGAAGAACGTTATAATCTTGCGCGTTTGGCAGGGGCACAGTTTGTTATTGCTGTTGCATTACATATCAGAGTATTTTTTGCAATCCCATATGATATTGTACCAATTGCAGCATCGTTATCGATTCTGGCAATTGTTTTGGGTGTAATTCGTGGAAACTTTTTTTATGTAACAGATCGCGGGCGTGACTGGGTCATTGAACATACGGACAATGCGCTGATTATTGTGGATAATAAATATGGATATCTGGATGCCAATCCAGCGGCAAAGCAATTATTTCCAGAACTGGCAGAACTGGAAAAGAGCGAAATGGTTTCGAGTGATGTGATTAAATTATTTTATGATTATAGTTTTTGTGTGGATATCAAAGAAAAACATTATGAGAAAGAAGTAGAAACGATTACGCAGAATAATCGTAGTATCGGCTACAGTATGCTTTTAATTGATACAACGGAGCATTACACGCTCTTGGCACAGATAGAGGAAGAAAAGAATCGCGTTGAAGTCGAAAAAGTAAGAGCCGAAAAGGAAGCGGCTCGTGCAGAAGCAGAAAAGGTAAGAGCAGAAGCAGAAGCGATCCGTGCAGAAAGTGAAAAAGAGCGCGCGGAAACGGAAAAAGTTCGTGCAGAAGAAGCGAACAAGGCGAAGTCTGCATTTATGTCAAATATGTCACATGAAATCCGTACGCCGATGAATGCGATTGTAGGTATGACAGATATTCTGCTTCGCGAAAATCTGCCGGAAAGTACGCGGGAGTATTTAAACAATATCCGCAGTTCCGGTGATGCATTGCTGACGATTATCAATGATATTTTGGATTTTTCAAAAATCGAGGCAGGAAAGATGGATATCATTATGGATGAATATGAGCCGATGTCATCGTTCCACGATTTGTCTATGATTTTTTTGAATCGTATTGGAGAAAAGCCGGTAGAGCTCTTGTATGATATTGATATAGAATTGCCGGAAAAACTTTACGGTGACAGACAGCGTATACGTCAGGTTATTATCAATTTGATGAATAATGCGATTAAGTTTACAGATGAAGGTTTTGTCAAGCTGACCGTAGAAACAAAGCCACTGGACGCAGAAACGGTAGAAGTGACTTATCGTATTGAGGATTCGGGTCAGGGTATCAAGGAAGAAGATATTGGTAAATTGTTTGGTACATATGCACAGGTGGATAAAGAGAAAAACCATTTCAAAGAAGGAACGGGATTGGGGCTTTCGATTTCCAAGCAGATGGTAGAGCTGATGGGCGGAACTATTGGTGTGACAAGTGAATATGGTAAGGGAAGTATTTTCTATTTTACACTTCCACAGAAAATCTGCAGTGAAAAGAAAGCAGCATCCGTAAAACCACAAATGCGTGAAGAGATGGTTGTCTGTGGTACATTTGTACATCCATTGCTGGAAGAACAATATCAGAAACTGGTAGAGGCCTATGGTGTGAAGACGGTGGATATTGCATCTGTTTGGAGTGGAGAAGCAAAAGCATCGATTATTTTTACAGATAATGCAGAAATGCTGACGGTGGATTTGTGTGAAAAAATGCATACTTGTGATACAAAACTTTGCGTATTACAGAATCCAATGCAGCAGAATCTGTCGGACAAACGGGCAACTTTGATAAATAAGCCGTTTTACAGTTTGAATTTCTGTCAGGTGGTCAATGGAGAAGACATTCATTTGGCAAAAGAAGAAGAGGCTTTCCGTTTTATAGCACCGGATGCGAAGTTGCTGATTGTCGATGACCATGAAATGAATTTAAAGGTGGCAAAAGGCTTGTTAGAACCATTGCGTATGCAGATTGACACTGCTGAAAATGGTAAGGAAGCGATTAATAAAATTTTGAAAAAATCTTATGACATTGTATTTATGGATCATATGATGCCGGTGATGGATGGTGTAGAGGCAACAAGTACCTTACGTAAAATGGAAGATACCCACATTCAGAATCTTCCAATTGTGGCCTTGTCGGCAAATGCGACCACAGAAGCGAGAGAACTGTTTGCTGCCAATGGATTTTCGGACTTTGTACCAAAGCCAATCAAGTTAAAGGAATTGTGCAATTGTATCCGCAGATGGCTGCCAAAAGAACTGGTAGTAACCGAAGGTCTGGAGATGCTGCAGGTAGAAACGGATTCTACAGAAACACCGGAAGAACTGGTGATTGAAGGACTGGATGTTAAAGAGGGAATTTTAAACTCCGGTACGAAAGAATTATTCTTAAGTTTGTTGGGAGATTTTTACAAATTAATTGACCAGAAATCCACAAAAGTGGAAAAATGTCTTGCAGATGGAATGATTCGTGACTATACGATAGAGGTTCACGCTTTAAAGAGTACGGCACGTATGATTGGTGCAATAGAACTTTCGGAAAAATTCTATCGTTTAGAGAAATTAGGGAATGCAGCAGATAAAAAAACACTGGAAAAAGAGACACCTGCTGTGTTATCATTGTACAGGGAGTATAAGTCGATTTTAGAGCCATTTGCAAAACAAAAAGAACAGGAAAAGACTTCCGTACCATTGGAAGAAATCATACAGACATTGCAGGAGTTGAAAGAAGCGATGGATTCTTTTGATTTGGATGGTGCAGATGATGCAATGCAGCGTTTGGAAGGTTTTGTATTTCCGGAACAATTGCAGAGCAGGGTAGTGGAACTGAGTGCTTTTGTAGCCGACGTTGCTATGGAGGACGTGATGCATCTGGCAGATGAGCTTATTGACAAGTTAAGTAACTATGCAGATATTTCGCAGCCGTGAAAATCTGCACTGGTTATAAAATTAGCCGTGAAAGGACTTGGGAATTATGCATAATATATTAGTTTTTACAGAAGTACGTGGATATCTGAATATTTCGATTGAAGATCAGTTAAAGGCATTGGGCTACAATATTATTCATGTAGGTACAAGTGTCAATGATATTAATGCAGTAAAGGAAGAGCTTGCAGCGATATTGATTTATGTGGATGCAGAGTTGTTGAAAAAGCAACAGTCTATTATTTTTCTTCGTGACAAAGCACTGGAAAATGATACACCATTTTTTATTGTAGGGGATGTAAATGAATTATCGGATATTCGTAGCCTGATACCAAAACAGCTCATAAAAAAGGAATATCAAAGACCAATTGATGTGAAAGCTGTTGTGAGCGAGATAGATGAATACATCAAAATTTATGGAAATCACATCAAGAAAAAAATTTTGGTTGTGGATGACTCCGGTGTAGTGCTTCGTAATGTAAAAGGCTGGCTGGAAGATCGTTATCAGGTAATTCTGGCAAACTCCGGTGCGATGGCAATCAAATATCTTTCTACAAACCGTCCGGATTTGGTGCTTTTGGATTATGAAATGCCAATATTGAATGGAAAACAGGTGTTGGAAATGATTCGTTCGGAATCGGAATTCAGCAGCATTCCGGTAATGTTCCTTACCGGTAAAAATGATAAGGAAAGCATTCAGCAGGTATTAAGCTTAAAGCCGGAAGGCTATATTTTGAAAACCACCAAGCCGGAGCAGATTATTCAGATGATTGATGAGTTTTTCAAAAAGCAGAAAACATTATAACTTATTGACACAATGATAAATTCTTGGTACAATTTTGACAGAATATATTTGACGCGACAGGAGACGAAGAAGATGACATTAGAAGAAGCTTTGAAAGAAATTGAACGATTGAATTATATCATTGAGGATCAGCAGAAAGAAATCGAAAAATTAAGGCTGAAAAAGAATGCTGGCAGAAAGCCAAACAATGAAAAATGGCAGAAATCATACAATGCATTTGTGGCACTGTATGAACAGGGACTTACAATGGCACAAATTGTAGAACAATCTGAATGTAGCCGCAGAACATGTTATCGTTACAAGACGTATTACGATAACATGAAGAAAAAAGGAATGGCATAATCGCTAAAAATAGCAGATAAAACAGAAATAAAAGCTGTCGTAAACATAACGTTGCCGGCAGCTTTTGTTATATATTTTTTTATAAAGTAAAAAGACAGCCAATCGATCTGCTGTCTTTTTAGGAGAAGGTATTTTTACTACGTGAAATTTTCGAATTTTTCTGCAACACCCTTTAACATCTGGCGAATCGGCAGATTGTAAGGACATCTAGGTTCACACGCACCACAGTGGATACATGCGCTAGCCTTAATAGGAGTGGCATCATAGCGCGCCTGTGCCCAATCCTGTAATCCATAGCGGTCGTAGTAACCTTCTAAAATAAAGAGGGCAGAGATACCGATACCTGCGGAACAAGGCTGACAGTAGTTGCAGCGGCGGCAGAAATTTGTGCCAAGAGATGTACGGATATCCTCCATTTTCTGTAATTCGGCTTCCGTAAAAGGAGCAGTATTCTCAACTGCGGCAAGGTTCTGCTCAATTTCTTTGACATCATACATGCCCGGAATTACAACACTCACATCCGGGTTGGCACAGATATAGCGGAGCGCCAGTTCCGGATCATCGATAGCACCACCGGCAAGAGGTTTCATAACGATAAAACCGATATTTTTTTCGGTACACTGGCACATAAGTGCTTCGCCCTGGTTTTCGATGATATTGTAAGGGAACATGATGGTTTCTACCCAATCATAACCAAGCGCTTTTTCAAAAATAGCCGTGGTGTGGGCAGTTACACCGATGTGTCCGATTTTGCCGGCAGCTTTTGCTTCTAGGAGTGCTTCCAGTGCTCCGCCGGGAGCAGTTACCTGATCGAGCTGTTCGGCAGTTGGGTTATGTACCTGATATAAGTCAATATAGTCTGTTTTTAAATTGGTTAAACTGATTTTGATATCAGCAGCCATCGCATCTTTGGTACGAGCCATGCTTTTGGTAGCAAGCACAAATTTATCGCGGAGTCCTTCTAAGGAATAGCCTAAAAATTCTTCACTGACCGTATAGCCTCTGGCAGTATCGATGTAATTGATTCCTTTTTCCAGCATAGCCTGTACCAGTGTTTTTGTAGTTTCTGTATCTGTTTTCTGAATTGGGATACCGCCAAATCCGAGACGAGAGATTTGAAGTCCTGTTTTTCCAAGTGTAATATATTCCATAGTATGTTTCTCCTGTATATGAATTTACTTTTATTTAAAGAAATCATATCACGATAGAAAAATAAAAGTCAATGTAATATAATAAAGTTACTGTTTACGAGGCACGAGTGAACAGTAACTAATAAATAGACTTAGGAGTGAGCAAAAGATGATTTACACTACACCAGATTATTATGAAAAATTTAAATGTGCAGCAGGCGACTGCAAGGATACCTGCTGTGCGGGATGGCAGATAGTGATTGATGAAGCCTCGATGAAAAAATATAAAAAGTTCAAAGGTGACTACGTATGGAAGGTTATGGGATGCGTAGATTGGGAAAATGGCACATTCCGTCAGGATGAAAACAAACGCTGTGCGTTTTTGAACAAGGAAAATTTGTGTGAACTTTATAAAAATGCAGGAGAAGACAGCCTGTGCAAGACATGCAGGGAATATCCGAGACATATCGAGGAGTTTGAAGGTGTGCGGGAAATTACTCTCTCGATGTCCTGTCCGGAGGCCGCACGTATTTTGATGGAACAGATGGAACCGGTGAAGTTCATTACAGTAGAAAAACCGGAAATCAAGGAAACCGAAGATTTTTCAGACTTTGATCCATTTTTATTCTCTATTTTGGAAGATGCCCGCAGAGAGATGTTGGACATTCTGCAAAACCGCGATCTGCCAATCAAAGAACGCACCATGCTGGTGCTTGGAATGGCACATGATATGCAGGGGCGTATCAATCGTTCGGAAATGTTTGCCTGCTCGGATGTTATTGCAAAATATAAAAGCGAAAAAGCCAGAACGTTTGTGAAGAACTATTTGGCGCAGAAAGATAAAGCGACAGAAGAAAACGTTACAAAAGCAATGTTTGAAAAACTCTATCAGTTAGAAACACTTCGTGCGGATTGGGATGAGATATTACATAAAACGCAGAATACTTTGTTTTTTACCATGCAGGAATCTTATGCACAGCTTCGCAGGGAGTTTGAAACTTACAAGGCAGAGCATACAGATGTGGATATTCATTTAGAACAGATTCTGGTATATTTTCTGTTTACCTATTTTCCGGGATCTGTTTATGATGGAGAGGTATTTGCAAAGGTACAGATGTCCGTGTACTGCACATGGATGGTAGAACTTTTGTGGATGGCGTGCTGGCTGTTAAATGGAAAGAATTTGGAAAAAGAAGAGATGACAGAACTCTTATATCGTTTTTCAAGAGAAGTGGAACACTCCGATGAAAACCTGAAAAAGTTGGATAAAATCATGGAGAAAAAGTACATTTTATAGTATAATAATAACAAAATGTAAGTAATAGTCAGCGGAGGCTGAGCTGTTCCAAATGCAATGAAGACAGAGGTTTTAAGATGAAAGATAAGAAAGAAAAAATACAAAACAAGAAAGCACCAATTACACAGGAAAAGATTTTTAAAATTATGTTTATGGTTGCTGTGCTGACATCTGTGGTATTCTTTTTTAAGAATTTGTTTAGTGGAGCAGTTTCACAGGCAATTATGATTGGGGTTACAATCGTAGTTTTCGGGGCAGTGTTTTTCATTTTGAAATTAATCAAATCGACGGAAGATATGAAACAGATGGTGATTTCCATCGGAATGCTGGTATTGATTTTTGTTATCGGTGTCAACAGTGGTGGATATTATAGTGACGATTTTATTATGTTTTTGGCAGTGATTGCATTGACTGGTTTGTATTTGGAGCCAAAGTATTCAATTGTACAGCTTGTTTTAGGTACTCTTGCTTTGATCGTAATGTATCTTCTGCATCCGGAAAAAGCAGATCCGCTTGGACAGTACATTCAGTGTTTAGGAGAATTTGTTTTGACAGGTGTGTTGTTTATTCAGACCATCAAACGTGGAAAAGCATTTATCGGTATCGGTGAAGACCGCGCCAAAGAAGCGGAAGGTCTGGTGGATTCCATGAAGCATATGGGCGAAGAACTCGAATATGATTTTGCCCAGTCTTCAGAACGTATCAATAACAATACAAACGAGCTGCAGAAAGGCTCATATTCCATCGTACACAGCGCAGCAAATATGCAGGGAAGCTGTAATGATGTACAGGACCGCATCCTCCTTTCCCAACAATCAATTTTGAACTTAAATGAAGAAGTGATGCGTTTTGAAATTGCTTTAAGAGAAAATCAGACGAATATGGCAGAAATGGAAAGGCATCTGGCCACGGTAGCAGCTACCATAAATGAAGCCAACACAGTTTTTCAGTCTATGGAGAAGAAGATGAGCGAAGTTGCAGACGTGGCAGACCAGCTTGGTGATATTTCCTTTAACACGACCATCCTTTCGCTGAATGCCTCTATCGAGGCAGCACGTGCAGGCGAAAGTGGAGCAGGATTTGAAGTCGTTGCTTCTGAAATGCGTCAGCTTTCGAATAACAGCAATATCTTTTCCGAGCAGGTATCCGAAGTGGTCAAAGGCTTGATGTCCGAAGTCAGCGAAACCGCACAGCAGTTTGCAGACAGTACCAAAGCATTGGAAGAATCCAAGACTTCCATGAACGAATTGCAGGAAAGCTTTGGCCGTCTGACCAGCCAGTTTGGCAAACTGTATGAAAACATCGAAACACAGAATCTCAATGTAAACGAAGTCGACACGATTTTCCATGATTTGCAGACACGCGTCGCAGAAATGCAGAAGTATTCTTCAGAGAACCAGAAATCTGTTGGTGCGATTGTAGAAGCAATGGATCTGTATAAGGATAATATTGAAAAGGTGATTGAGGGCACGAAGGTGGTTGGCTTAGAGACAAGTGAATAATTTAATTACTGAAAATAAAACTACTGTATCCAAAGAATACATTGGGATACAGTAGTTTTTTATGTTTTTGTTATAAATCTGTAAATTCAAAAAATTTTCGAATATCAATTTCAAGTACATCTGAGATTTTAAAAAGTAAATCTAGAGAGATGGAAGTTGGTTTGTTTGGAGCTTCAATATTGCTCAGATGTGTCCGACTGACATCAATCATTTCCGAGAATTTCATTTGTGAATATCCCTTTAATTTTCTATAATAAGCAATTTTCAGCCCTATCTCTTTGTATCTGTGGGCGTATTGTTCCTGCATATGCACCTCCCGTTGTGTACTACCTGTTTGTTTTTTATAGTTTAGTAGTTTCATATTTGGTAATAAACAATGCGTGGGTTTGCAATTGCAAACTGACATATTGCAAAAAATGTCGAATTGTAGTAATATACTTAATAATATTATTTAGTATCGAATATTATGTTTTGAGTTTTATGAGGGAAAATACGATGAAAATAAAAGTAAAGTCAAAAGATTGTTCTCTTATTGTTCGAGTGAAAACTTCTTTTGGAGAGAATCTAGAAGAAAATGTATTAGATAATTTTTCGAGGATTTTTTTAAGAGGATTTTTAAAAGCAAAGAAAATAAAGAAAAATCAGGTAGAGTATAGTGGACCAATTGGAAGTAGTCTCTTTGAAAGATTGAAAAGGCCTATATCAAAAAGAGATTTTTTGTTTGTAATTGAGCATATGGTAGTTGCTGTTCAAAAAATAAAGAATGCTAAACTTCCAATAGAACATTTGGTCACGGATTTACAGAATATTTATTTTAATGAAAATACAAAAGAATTACATTTTTTATATGTACCTTTGTCAAATGCAAAAATGAAAAATGATGTTGGGGAGATGTTGAATAATGTTATTTATTCTGCAAAACCAATGCAGGAAAATGATATGGAATATATCTCACGATTTCGTTATTTTTTAGCAGATATTAATATTTTAGAGATAGATGCAATTGAAAAATTTGTTTTAAAGGAAGACCGTAGTGTAGTAAATACCATAAAAAAGCACAATGTTGGACAGAGTGGTTATATGACAAATGATTATGGGCATTTTAATCGTGAAGAGGATGAGAAAACCGATTTATTAGAGGAAGGTGACAAAACCGATTTATTAATAGAAGAAGGAGAGGATACAGTTCCTTTATTAGAAAATGAATTTGATTATGAAGAAACCGGTCTTTTGAGTGAAAATGAAAGTTTGAAGCAAGAGAAACATTTCCCTAGTTTGGATAGAGTGTTAACTGGAGAAAGAATTCCTGTTAATAAAGCGGTGTTTCGATTAGGAAAAGAAAAGAGTTATGTGGATTATTTTGTGAATAATAACAATGCTGTTAGTAGAAGTCATGCGGATATTATTGTTCGGGATAAGAATTACTATATAAAGGATTTGAATTCGAAAAATCATACATATATTAATAATCAGCAAATACCTGTTGAAGTCGAAATACAAATTTTTGATGGGGATACAATTAAGTTGGGAAATGAAGAATTTGTGTTTTATGAATAAAATGGCAAGGAGAGACAGATGATGCAATTTAAAGCGACAGCAGATACAGATATAGGATTAATAAAAGATATCAACCAAGATAGTCTTTTGATTAAACATGCGAAGAGTGATGAGAGAGAAATACTAATGGCAATTATCTGTGATGGTATGGGTGGTTTAGCACTTGGAGAAGTAGCAAGTGCTACAGTAATACGTGCATTTGCAAAGTGGTTTGATAAAGAATTGCCATATGAATTAAACCAATTGAATATGCAGGTGATCGCAGAAAAATGGTCATTTTTATTAAAGGAACTCAATTTGAAAATTTTGGGTTTCAGTAAGTCCATGAAAGGACAGGGAATTGGAACTACATTTTCAGGTATTCTCATGATAGATGATAAATATTTGATTGTACATGTAGGAGATACACGAGTTTATGAAATTTGCAAGGAAATGAAGCAGTTAACAACAGATCAGACATTTGTTGCAAGAGAGATTGCTCGTGGAAATATGACACTGGAACAGGCAAAAAAAGATAAACGAAGAAATATGCTCTTACAATGTGTTGGTGCATCTCAAAGCGTAGAACCGGAAATTGTTTTTGGGGATACACAAAAAGGTGTTTATATGCTTTGTTCGGATGGTTTCCGTCACGAAATAACAGAAGAAGAAATGTATCGAACTTTAAATGCAGCAAAACTAAAAAATAAGCAACAAATGCATAATAATGCAAAAAAAATAATTGATTTGGTAAAAACACGTAAAGAAAAGGATAATATATCGGTCATACTGATTAAAGCGGAGTGAGGTGAGATACATGACAAAAATCGGCACAATCATTGATGAGAAGTACGAAATATTAAGGGAAATTGGTCGTGGTGGCATGTCCATTGTTTATCTGGCAATGGATACACGTTTGAATAAGCAGTGGGCTGTTAAGGAAATTCGTAAAAAAGGTAGTGGGGAAAAAGACCAAATTGTGGTGAATAGTTTATTGGCTGAAGCAAATCTAATGAAAAAACTGGATCATCCTGCCTTACCCCGAATTGTAGATATTATCGATAATGGCATTACTATTTATGTAGTAATGGACTATATAGAGGGAGAATCATTAGACAAAATTTTAAATGAGTACGGAGTACAGTCAGAAGAATTGGTAATCGGATGGGCCAAACAGCTTTGTGATGCATTGTCTTATTTACATAATCAGAAGCCACCTATCATATATCGAGATATGAAACCCGCAAACGTTATGTTAAAGCCAGAAGGGAATGTCAAAATTATTGATTTCGGTATTGCACGAGAATATAAGGAATTAAGTTTGGCAGATACCACAGTATTAGGTACACGAGGATATGCTCCGCCGGAACAGTATAATGGTCAGACAGATGCACGTTCAGATATTTTTGCATTAGGTATGACGATGCACCATTTATTGACGGGTGTAGATCCTAGAAATAAAGAGGCTTATGTATCTGTAAGACAGTGGAATCCGGAATTATCTGAAGGTATAGAGATAATTATTGATAAGTGTGTGCAGCCGGCAGCAGAAAATCGTTATCAGACTTGTGCGGATTTATTATACGATTTAGAGCATCCTGATTTAATTACAAAAGGATTTAAAAAGAGGCAAAAGCGTAAGTTAATTACTTTTGTTGTATCGGCAGCATTTAGTTTCATAATGTTGCTTACCGGAATAGGATGTAATCTGGCATCTACCAATATTAACAATAATACATATGAGAATTTAATTTCTGTAATGTCATCTACATCTTTAGAGGAGAAGATTAAAAGTTATACACAGGCAATAGAGCTGTATCCGGATAATACGCAGGCATATTTAAAGATGTTGGAAGCATATGAGGAAGCCGGCGAGTTTAGCAAGACAGAAAATGATGAATTTCTGGCAATCTATAATGCGAACAAAGAAGGGTTTGATAATGCAACAGTAGAGGTTGCGGAGTTAAATTACAAAATTGGAATGATGTATTTCAATTATTATACAGATACTGATGGAAGTTATAGCTTTTCAAATCGTGTGCAAAAAGCGTATCCATTTTTTACAGCTAATTATGAAAATGCAGAATTACCAGCAGAGTTTACACAGAAGAACATAAACGATTGTTACTATCAGATTTGTTCTTTCTATAAAAAATATATTTTAAGTTCTGCAACAGTGGAAGAGGCATCAAAAGAAGATTATGAGATGTTATTTGAGACAATTTATACGGCTTTGGATGATGTAAAAACTGCCGGAGCGTATGATCAGTTAACCTTATACAATGGTGCATTTATGTTGTTATATGATCAACGTGCAAATATGGTTTCTGTAAACGTAGAACAGCAGGATATTTTAGATTTAATGGAAACGGTTTATAGTAGTGCAAATGCATTATCGGTTCAGAAAGACCAATCTATGAAGTTGAGAGAAGAGATTGTAGGAAATTATGAATCTTATCGAGAAGCAATTATTCGTATTTACCAGAATACGGAAGAAAGGAGTTAGTTTATGTCGGTATCAGAAATTTTAAACACGATATCATTAGTCTCCTTTGTGCTTGCGGGTATAAGTTTTCTATTGGCAGTTTTTTTCTGGATACGTTTTAATATTCCATCTGTTATCGGTGATTTAAGTGGACGTACAGCACGAAAATCCATTGAAAAGATGCGGGCAGATAACGAAAAGACAGGAAATAAATCATATAAACCAAGTAAGACAAATGTTAGACGTGGAAAATTAACAGAAACAATGTCTGAATCTGAAATGCTAACAGAAAAATTAAAAAGGACCTTAAATTCATCAGATATAATGCCGGAAACAGGTCTTTTAGACGAAAATCGAGCAAAGATTTGTGCGGAGGATAAAACGGATCTGTTAGTCGAAAGTGAAGAAACAGGTTTATTACAGACAGATGTTATTGAAGAATCAGAAGAAACAGGACTGTTAAAAGAAGATGAAGAGACAATAAGTTTACTGAGGGAGAACCAGATGGAAAACAGAGATTTGGAAGCGAATGCTATCCAATTTGTTTTGTTAGAAGAAGTAATGTTGATTCATACCAATGAAACGATTGACTAAGAATACAAAAAGGAGAACGGAAAATGAAAAAGAGGATAAACGGTGTGGGCAGACGAATACTTGCGATGGCATTGGCGTTGTTCATGGTATGTACATCTATACCATTGCCAGTGGTAACGTATGCTACAGAACAGAGTGAAGAGGTAAAAAATAATAAAGCCTTAACAATTTATATTAAAGGGAAAGAGTCAGAAGTGGCAGAAGATTTAGTTGCTCTTTCAAATGCAACTGTGCAGTATACAGTTGCTGCAAGTGAAGTGGATGCGAAAGCAGAGGGTGTAGAATGGACAGAACTTGAAGAAGAATCAAATGAGGATGGAAAATTTATTCTTCCAGCAGATTTAGTTGCTACTTCGACAGGAAAAAATGTCTATATAAAAGTAACATGTGATGGATATGATGAAAGGTTAGAATCGGTTGCATGCGATTCTCTGACAACAGAGAATCAAGAGAAGACGATCGAAATGTCCCTTTCTGTGACGACAGAAGAAATCAAAAATAATGCAGCAATTTCTGTTAAAGTTACAGATGCAGATATGCAGTTTATTTCAGAGAATTTACAGGTGCAGTATATTATTGCTGATTCAGAAACATTACCAGAGGATTCTTCTGCTTGGATTTCGGTAACAAGAGCAGCAGGTACAGATGGAACACTTCTTGTCCTGGAAGAAAATTCCGTAGATAAATCCAGTGGATGTTTATGGGTAAAAGTTTCATGTGAGGGATACATTTCACAGAGTTTTTCGGTGAATTTAAGTGAATGTACAGAGGCATATACGCAGGAAGTTATCTTAAAGGAAAGTGTGAATACTACAGTTTCTATTTCAGATGCAAATAAAGCAACTGTTGTAATAAACAATGAAACAGTTGTATTTAACGAAAGTAATACCGGAACGGTTACAGTTCCTGATGGAGAAACGATTTCTTATAAAATCATTGCAAACGATGGTTTCTATGTAAAAAAAGTAACTATTGGAGAGGATAGTGAAGATTTATCCATAGAAGAAGGAATGGAATACACAAATACTTTTTCTGCAAGTGATGCAGTGAATATTCAGATTGAGATAGGACAGTATTATACAGTTTCTGTTTCAGAAGAAGCAATCGGTGGTGCAGATGGAGAAGACGGTGGAACAGTTACATTAAATACAAATGATGTAAGTAGTGTAACAGTAGATACGGAAGATAGTGTAGCCATTCAAGTTACTCCAAGTGAAGGGTTTATTATCTCAAGTGTTGTAATTGGAAACGAAGAGAAGATTACAGACAATGCAGATAAAACAACATTTGAAGGAACTGTAAGTGGAACGGATAATATCAAGGTTCAGTTTACAAAAATATATACAATTACAGTAACGTATGATGATGAAAAAGGTGCTGTAACAGATTTTAATACAACGCAGGAGGTTATTGCCGGTTCCGTTACATCGGTTGTATATGGTTCAAAATTTAAATTTACTGCAACTCCAAAAGATGGATACAGAGTTATTTCTGTAAAAATTGATGATACAGAAATTTCAGATATTGATACAGCAAATAATTCAACATATACCAGCGAAGTATCAACGGAAGATAAAACAAATCATACGGTTGAAATTACATTTGCATTAAATGTATATGGTATAACAACAAATACTTCGGACAATGGAAGTGTTGTACTTTCAACAGCAACAGGAAGTGTTGAACATTTCGGAGAGGTAACTGTAACAGTAACTCCGGATTCGGGTTATACGATGAAAAAAGATGGCATTACAGTTAATAATACTCTTATAGATGTAAGTGAAATTACCAGAAATACAGATGGCACATATACATTTAAGATTTCAGATGTTAAAGAAAATAAAGAAATATCTGTAGAATTTTGTAAGATTTCTGCTGGAAAAGATACAGATTATACCATTGATGATGCAAATGCATTACGTTCTGTGAATGGAAATTATTTTGTCTTAAAGGAAAATGATGCGATTATTTTCACAACAGAGCAGGAGAAAATCCGAGTATATAAAGAAGGGGAAGATAGTCCGGTTGAAGATACAGAATCCCTTAAAAAGGTAGGAATTTCAGGTGATGCAGCAATCGTAGCAATTGATGCATACTATTGTGCAGAAAATGAAATGTTTGCAGAATGGCATACAATTACATTGGATAATTCCATTTGTTTAATTGTTGACAGTACACCAACAGAAGTAAGCGATGATGTAAAAATTACACCTGAGAAAAATGAATACGGTTACTACAATGAAAATGTGACAATTTCCATTTTAGTTACAGATAATGGAGACTATTCGGGTATTGGAAGTATTGAGTATTTTATTACAAATACAGAGGATGTCTTTGGTAAGGCTGGTACTGTTACAGAATATGACAGTATCAGTGATATTGATAGAACCATTTTGTATACATTTGAAACAGGAAATGACATAAAACAGAGTATTTCATTAGAAGATATACAAAAATCTATAGTAGTAAATGCGGAAGAAAATAATAGTCCGTATACAAAAGTGTGGATTAAGGTAATGGATCGTGCAGGAAATGCAATGGTAAAAACAATTGCATTACCAATTAATGCAACATCACCTGAAATGGAATTAGCTTTTTCCGATACTAAAGAAATAGGTGTAACAGGCAAATATTATACAAGTCGAGAATTACAAATTACAGTAAAAGATCGAGGTGATACATTTTTAGCTGAAAATGTGCTTGATGCGTTAAAAGCAGCAATTAAGAAAAATGGTGATGCAATTGGTATTACAGAATCGGATATTACATGGGATTGTGTAAATGTTACTGATTGTGAAAAGGATGTACATATTGGCACATGTTCTTTTGAAGATGATGGCACATATACGATTGATACTACCAAACTTACATATGTAAATAAGGCTGGTATGCAGAATGTTACTGTGACAACAAAAGAGGGAACGGAAAATGTTTCATCATTTGTAATAGACAATGCCGCACCGGATTCTATTACAGTAGAATATAAGCCGGAAAGTGATACAGATAATGATAAATACTATAAAGATTATGTTGATGTAATACTTACAGCAAAAGATACGGATGCGTATGCTTCTGGCATCAAAACTGTTCAGTGGAAATATATAAAATTAGGTGCTTCAAGTAATATAAATGAGGCATCAGATGCAGAATGGACAACGATTGAGGTTGATGAGAATAATATAGCTTATAGTGCAGAAGTTCGTATACCAAGAAATTATGATGATTCCTCTGAAAATAAAAAACAGTTCCATGGTTATTTAATGATTCAGGTAACGGATTGGGCAGGGCATGTAAGTACTGTATTGGAAGATAATGAACAGATTTTTATTATTGATAATAAAGCACCGGAACAAAATGTATTTTATGCAGAACCAAAAGAAACTGTTGATGGTCAGGCATATTACGATGATGAGTTTGAAGTTATTTTCTTTATTAATGAAGCTAACTTTGATGCAAGGGATGTAAAAGCATATGTTTCAAAGGATGGCAATGAAAAAGTTCAGATACCTATTGAAGATATTGAGTGGGATAACAAAGAATGGACAGATATTGAATGGGATACTGTAGAAGCAGATGTACATGTTGGCAGATACACAATAAATGGTAATAGTGTCGCTGTTGTTGATTCATCAGAGAATATTTCAAATGATGGTGATTACAAATTCTATTTGGAATATACAGATAAATCTGGAAATAAAATGGTGTATGAATCTCATGTACTTACAATTGATGAAACAGAGCCAGAAGTGAAGTTTTCTTATGACAAAGAATCGCAGGAAATGACATTTACTGTAATCGAGCATAATTTTAGACCGGAGGATGTTTTCTTAGTATCAGAAGATACAACCTTATTAGAAAAATCAATGATACAGGATGTGAATGGAAAGGATGTTTCATTTACGGCAGCTGATTTACAAAAACTCCTTCAGGAAGCAGAGTGGACAAAGGTTGAGGGTGCTACTGATACATATACTTATACATGTACAACAGACCAGAAAATGGATGGTATCTATAATTTGAACATTAATTATACGGACATTTCACAGCGTCAGGCAGTCACATGTGAACCGGAACAGTTTGTTGTCGACCATAAGGCACCTGAAAAAATTGAGATTCTCTATGATGATGTTGCAGATAATGAAAAGGCACTGATAAAAACATTGTTTGATAAGGTTTTAGAAACCGTGACACTAGGTTTTTACAAACCAAAAGTAAAAGTGACGTTTGTGGCATATGATGCTGGAATCGGTGTTGAAAGTTTCTCTTGGAAATATACCAAGCAGGATGGTGCAAGTACGATAAATCGAGATACAGATACAGAATATTCACTAGAGAAAGCTGGGCAGGATAAAGATGATTTATCCAAGTATACGGCAACAATAACATTGCCAAAGGTAGATAAAGAACAGTTACGTGGGTATTTGACTGTGTATGCGACAGATGCATATGGAAATGGCAAGGAACAAGAAAATCTTGTGTCAGATTTGGATAATGTTATTATAGTTGATTCAATTGCACCTACTATGACGGCGGAATATAGTCCAGCAGATAGAGTGGTAGGAACTACTTCTTATTATAATGACATTGCGGAAGTAACATTTACAGTTACAGAAGCAAATTTTTATGCAGAAGATGTAGAAGTAATGGTTTCAAAGGATGGTGGTACACCATATGTGGTAACACCAAAATGGACAGACACAAATGTAGATACACATGTTGGAACACTTACATTGAGTGGAGATGGAGACTATGTGATTACCGTAAATTATACAGACAATTCTACAAACCAAATGACTCCATATGTATCGCATACGATTACTATTGATACCATTCAACCAATCATTGATGTTGTATATGAAAATACCAATGTAATCAATACGTTGACAGACCGTGATGGTATGGAACGTGAATATTTTGCTGATACACAGACAGCAGTGATTACTATCACAGAGCATAATTTCAATGCAGAAGATGTTGTATTTGACATAAAAGCAACGGATGTTATAGGAACGGAGTTAGATGTAAATAGTTTGCATGTTAAGTCAGAGTGGAAAGCTGGAGAGAAACCGGATACACATGTACTGACAATTACATATCCGGGAGATGCAAATTATATATTTGACATTGCTTATTCAGACTTGGCAATGAATGCAAGTGCTGATTACGCTACAGATTATTTTACAGTAGATAAGACAACACCTGTAAATTTAAATATAGAGTATAGTACAAGCATTTTAGAGGATATGTTAGAAAAACTATCATTTGGTTTTTATAATGCAAAGGTAACTGCAACGATTACGGCAGAGGATGAAGTATCGGGTGTAAATGAATTTATTTATAGTTATAAAAATGCAGATGGAGTAAGTAAAGTAAATGCAGAATTAATCAATCAAGTGATTACTTCATCTAAAATTACATATTCCAATGACGGAAAAACGGCTACAGCCCAATTCGAAATTCCGAAAGATGTACTTACAGAAACAAATCAGTTTAATGGAACAGTTTCATTTAATGCAATAGATAGAGCTGGTTATGAAAATACATTAGAAGATGCTAAGCGTATCATAGTAGATAATATTGTACCTACTATGACAGTAGAATACAGTGTTGCAGACAGAGTAGTAGGAACTACTTCTTATTACAATGACATTGCAGAAGTAACATTTACTGTAACGGAAGCAAACTTCTATGCAGAAGATGTAGAAGTAATGGTTTCAAAGGATGGTGGTACATCATACGTGGTAACACCAAAATGGACAGATACAAATGTAGATACACATGTTGGAACATTTACGTTGAGTGGAGATGGAGACTATGTGATTACCGTAAATTACACAGATCGTTCCACAAACCAGATGACACCATATGTATCACATACGATTACGATTGATACCATTCAACCAATCATTGATGTTGTATATGAAAATACCAATGTAATCAATACGTTGACAGACCGTGATGGTATGGAACGTGAATATTTTGCTGATACACAGACAGCAGTGATTACTATCACAGAGCATAATTTCAATGCAGAAGATGTTGTATTTGACATAAAAGCAACGGATGTTATAGGAACGGAGTTAGATGTAAATAGTTTGCATGTTAAGTCAGAGTGGAAAGCTGGAGAGAAACCGGATACACATGTACTGACAATTACATATCCGGGAGATGCAAACTATATATTTGACATTGCTTATTCAGACTTGGCAACGAATGCATGTGCGGATTATGCTAAAGATTATTTTACAGTAGATAAGACAGGTCCTACAAATTTGAATGTGACATACAGCACAAGTATTTTAGAAACGATATTAGAAACCATATTAGGAAAAATACCTTTTGGTTTCTATAATGCAAAAGTAGATGTAACAATTTCGGCAGATGATATGGTATCTGGTGTACACGAGTTTGTTTATAGTTATAAAAATGCAGATGGAGTAAGTGAGGTAAATGCAGAGCTAATCAATCAGGCAATTTTAGCATCAGAAATTACATATTCTAATGCTGGAAAAACAGCTACAGCCAAATTCCAAATTCCGAAAGATGTACTTACAGAAGTAAATCAGTTTAATGGAACTGTTTCGTTTGATGCGATGGATAGAGCAGGCTGTGAAAGTACGTTTATGGATAATAAACGTATTGTTGTGGATAATATCGCGCCTACAGCACAGATAAGTTATAACGAGCCAGTGAATAAAGAGGGAACAATTTCTTACTATGATGGAAATGTGACAGCAACTATTGTAGTTACAGAAGCAAACTTCTATGCAGAGGATGTTGTGGTAATGCTTACAAAAGATGGTGGTACAGCATATGCAGTAACTCCGACATGGGAAGGCAATAGTGCCGACATTCATACGGGTACATTTATACTGGTAGAAGATGGTGACTACTTTGTTACAATTAGTTATCGCGATAAATCATCTAATGAAATGGTAATTTATACATCCGAACAGTTGACAATTGATACTCAGAATCCAGAGTTAGACTTCTCTTTTGACAGAGAAAATCAAAAAATGGTATTTACTGTCACAGAGCATAATTTCAGACCGCAGGATATCTCATTAAATAAGAATGGAACAATTACAGATATCAATGGAAAGGCGATTGAAGGGTTATCAATTGCAGAATTAGAATCGATACTGCAAACGGCTGAATGGACAGAAAATGAAAATGATGTATATACATATGAAATCACTTCCTGTCCGGATGGTATTTATAATTTTGAAATTAATTATACAGATTTAGCATTGCGAAATGCAGAAACTTGCAAATCAGATGAGTTTATCATTGACCATACAGTACCATCTAATGTAGAGATTACGTATTCTAAATCTTTATTGGAAACCATTTTAGAAACCATAACTTTTGGTTTTTATAAAGCAGATGTTAAGGTAACATTCACAGCTTATGACCAGACTGCTGGTGTGGATTACTTTACATGGAATTACACAAAAGAAAATGGTGCAAGTGATATCAATCGTGCAACAGATGTAGAAACAACACAGGCGGATGCAGTACAGGATGCTAAGGATAAGTCAAAATTTACTGCTACGATTACATTACCGGATACGGATGCAAAACAGTTGCGTGGATACCTGGCAGCTGCTGCAACGGATAATTATGCAAATGCTGGTGAAAAGGTAACAGATTCCGGCCGCATTGTTGTAGTTGACTCAATTGCACCGATCATGACAGCGGAATACAGTGCGGCAGACAGAGTGGTAGGAACTACTTCTTATTACAATGACATTGCAGAAGTAACGTTTACTGTAACGGAAGCAAACTTCTATGCAGAAGATGTAGAGGTAATGGTTTCAAAAGATGGTGGTACAGCATACGCGGTAACACCAAAGTGGACAGACAAAAATGTAGATACACATGTTGGAACATTTACGTTGAGTGGAGATGGGGACTATGTGATTACCGTAAATTACACAGACCGTTCCACAAATCAGATGACACCATATGTATCACATACGATTACGATTGATACCATTCAACCAATTATTGATGTTGTATATGAAAATACCAATGTAATCAATACATTGACAGATCGTGATGGTATGGAACGTGAATATTTTGCTGATACACAGACCGCAGTGATTACTATCACAGAGCATAATTTCAATGCAGAAGATGTTGTATTTGACATAAAAGCAACGGATGTTATAGGAACGGAGTTAGATGTAAATAGTTTGCATGTTAAGTCAGAGTGGAAAGCTGGAGAGAAACCGGATACGCATGTACTGACAATTACATATCCGGGAGATGCAAATTATACATTTGACATGGCTTACTCAGATTTAGCAACAAATGCAAGTGCTGATTACGCTACGGATTATTTTACGGTAGATAATACAACACCTATAAACTTGAATGTGGCATACAGCACAAGTATTTTAGAAACAATATTAGAAGCAATCACATTTGGTTTTTATGATGCAAAAGTGGATGTGACACTTACAGCAGATGATGAAGTATCTGGAGTACATGAATTTATGTACAGTTATACAATAGCGGATGGTGTAAGTGCCGTAAATGCGGAACTGATTAATCAGGCAATTGCAGCATCTGACATTACCTATTCAAATGTTGGAAAGACAGCTACTGTTCATTTTGAAATACCGAAGGATGTACTGACAGATGCAAATCAGTTTAATGGAATAATTTCCTTTGAAGCAACAGATCGAGCTGGTTTGAAAAATACTTTGTCAGATAATAAGCGTATTATTGTAGATAATATCGCACCTACTGCACAGGTAACTTATAGTGAACCGGTAAATACAGAAGGAACAATTTCGTATTATGACGGAAACGTAAATGCTACTGTTGTTATTACAGAAGCAAACTTCTATGCAGAAGATGTATCTGTAATGGTATCGAAGGATGGCGGTGCATCATATGAAATAACTCCGACATGGGACAATAATAGTGTGGATATTCATACAGGAACATTTACATTGACAGAAGATGGTGATTATTTTATTACGATTAATTATCGTGACAAATCATCCAATGAAATGGTGGTTTATACCTCTGAACAGTTGACAATCGATACAGATATTCAAGAACCAACCATTACATTTAACGGTAATAATGAAGACAGAATGGCATACAAAGGTGAGATTATTCCGGAAATTAGTTTTTCAGATGTGAACTATGATTCATTTGAAGTTTTCTTATATCGAACCTATATGGATGCTATTGGTGTAGATATTACAGAAGAAAAAGGCATTCATAATCTGTTCTCTATCAGCGAAGAAACAGGTAATGCAAGTTTAAATGTTTTTGGTTTAGGGGAAGATGGAAAATACAATCCAAATGATGACGGTATCTATCGTTTATTAATAACCATGCAGGACAAGGCTGGTCATACGATCGAAAAAGAAGCTTATTTTACAATCAATCGTTATGGTTCGGTATATGCATATAATGAATATCTTGTGAACCTGATTGCGGATGGTGGAGCATTTGTAAATGCAGTTACAGAAGATTTGGTTATAACAGAATATAATGCAGATCGTTTGGTTACAGATTCTTTGGATATTGAGATTACCAGAGATGGTAAACCATTGGAAGATGTGAAATATACCGTTTCACCGGTAATTGATGAAAATGCATCAGTTGGTTCTAGTGGCTGGTATCAGTATGAATATGTAATCAGCAAGGAAAATTTCATCTTAGACGGTATTTATAAGATTTCTATTTCTTCTACAGATGCAACAGGAAATAAACCGGAAAATAGTAACTTTGAAGATAAGAACATCTTATTCTATGTAGACAGTACAGTTCCGGAGATTACAAGTATTACAGGTTTGGAAAAAGCTATCGTAGATGCAACGGAATTAGAAATTACATATATGGTGTTTGATGCGATTGGATTAAAGGCCATTAAGATATATGTAGATGATGAAATATTACAAGAGATTACAGACTTTACGGATGATTTCAACAACTATTCCAATAGTTTCGTATTAGAAGAAAGTGAAGATGAAAGAGCCATTCGTATTGTTGTAGAAGATATGGCGGGAAATATTACAGATACAGCAGCAGAAGATTTTACGAGTGCGTATGTCTTTAATGATGGTGTAACTGTAACAACCAATGCATTTGTTCGATTCTATGCGAATAAACCTCTGTTCTATGGAGCAATTGTTGGAACAGCAGGTGTTGCGGGATTGGCAGGATTTGGAATTCGTCGTTTCAGATTGAAAAAGAAAACCAAATAGTAAAGTAAAATAGTTTTGAAATGAAAAATATAAGGTATGAGAGGATTCTCAAATGGTTGGGAATCCTCTGTACCGGATATTTATTAGAAATAAATACATTAGATGTAATGGACTTATTTGTGGTAAATATCGGAAAAATAAAATGCAAAAGATGGAGGGAATTATGGAAAGTTTGTTTCAAAATGGGAAAGTTGTAGAAACATCTACATCATTTCATACATCATATATTGTAAACAAAAATGAGGATTTTTTAATAACGGAATATAAGATATTAAAAACAAAAGTATCAAATGGATTAGTTAAGTGTTCCAAACTTTTGTATAACGGAAAGATAAAATTGGTCTACTTCACAAATGGATTAAAACCACTAAATATTTTGTGGAATTCCATGGATGATGATAGTTGTATTCGTGTGTTAACAAATTTACTTGGGACTGTAATTGAGTTACGTAATAATGGATTTTTGAATTGTCACAATTTGATTCTTTCAGATGATCGTGTTTTTGTAGATATAAATACACTTTCTGTACATTTGATATATTTGCCGATTAGTAATCATAATTGGGATATTCCATCTTTTGAAAGTGATTTCCGAGCTAGAGTATTAAAAGCACTTTCTGCAAACAATAAATTGTTAACTATACGCATGAATGAATTAAGTGGAATGTTAGCAAACGGTATTTTGTCATTGGAAGAGGTATATCGTCAGTTATGTATCATGTGTAAAGGTGGGGCAGTACGAACAGTAGAAAAAATAGACCCATATAAAGCAGGTGGACAGGAACATATTTGGGCGAAGATGGATAAACCGGATGATCATAAACATAAATTAATAGAAGCTGCTCAGTTAATTTCTTTGGATGCAGAATCATCACTGACAGTTCAAATAAATAAGTCGGAATGTATTATTGGAAAAAATCCAAAGGCTGTGGATGTGGTTATAGGTTTCAATAAAATGATAAGTCGTGTGCATTGTAAAATTAGTACACAGCAGAATGTGTATTACTTGACGGACTTGGGTAGTGCAAATGGAACGTATGTAAACCAGAGAAAATTAGTACCAAATCAGCCGTCACCAATTAAGCATGGTGATTTGATAAGACTCGCAAATAGTGATTTTGAATTTAAGGTAGGGGGAGGTATATAGAATGGCAAAGATAAAAGTTATTTTAGCTGATTTAGATGAAAAATATCTCGCTCCAATTGAAATGAAATTTTTAGAAGAATTAGATGATGAAATAGAGTTAGAGGTTATTACACAGGAAAATTATTTTGATGAATATTTCAGTCAGCCAAGAAGTGCGGATATTTTGGTTGTAGATGAGGAATTGTATTCGATTAGTTTACAAAGGCATAATATTTCAAATTTGTTCGTATTAGCTGAGCTGGCAGAAGAGGGTGGAACTGAAGATTTGACAGCTACACGTTTGTTTAAATATACGAGTATAAAAGAAATTTATAATCAAATTATTGCGGCAAGTGCATCAGAATTATCAAGTAAGTCAGCAAAATCAAAGGAAACAAGAGTAATTTTGTTTACTTCTGCATCAGGCGGTACAGGAAAAACAACTTTGGCATTAGGTGTTGCAGCTTGTTTGGCAAAGAGCTTTAAAAGAGTTTTGTATATAAATATAGAAGGGATAAATTCATTTCAGTACATGTTTAGTAATCGTGCAGCAGTACCAAGTAGTGCATATCCAGAGTTTAAAAAGTTAAATTCAGATTTGTATACGAGAATTCGTCATGTAATACGAAATGAAAAATTCGATTATCTGCCACCATTTGGGGCTGCTCTATCATCATTAGGAATTCAGTATTCTATGTATAAAGAATTGATTCAGTCAGCAAGACTTTCGAAAGAATATGATGCAATTATTGTAGATACAGATGCAATTTTTAATGAAAGTAAGGCAGAGTTGATTATGCAGGCAGATAAAGTTGTTATGGTGTTGAATCAGACAAAAGCATCAGTGTTTGCAACGAATATGTTAACAAAAAATATGAATTGTAATGATGCGGAGAAGTTTTTCTTTATCTGTAATAAGTATTCTAGCGAAAGAGAGAATTATTTAATAAATGGTCAGGAAAATCTTTCTTTTTTTATCACAGACTATGTTTATAGATTTACAGAGAACAAAGATGTTCTTTTAAATGACTTTGAAAAGAATGCCGATATGCAAAAAATTTCTGTTTTAGTAATGTAGGTGGGAAATATGAAAAATACAGCAACAATTATGTTTAAGATTAATGAAAATGAAGTTCAGGTAGATTTGGAAATTCCGTTAAATATTACTGCGAATGAATTAGTAACAGCTTTGAATGATGCATACAATTTGGAAATCGATGTAACAGATATAAAACAATGTTATTTGAAAGCAGAAAATCCAATTGCCTTATTAAAAGGGAATAAGACTTTACTAGAATTTGGGGTTAGAAATGGAACCATAATATATTTTGCAAAGTAGGAGAAGGTTATGCAAGGTAGATATAAACTGATTTTATCAAATAAGAGATTATATAAAGAAATTGAGATAGCACCGAATGTTGATAGACTTGTAATTGGAACAGGCATGGAATGTGATGTTCGATTACGTAAGGATATGTTTTTTTCGTCATTTGAAATGATATGTACAAAGGAAGGTGGAAAGTGGTGTGTATATTGTTCTGATAATCTTTATATTTCAGTTGGGGATGTTAGAAAATTATTAACCAAGGATTTGGAGCACGGTGACACCGTAATTATAAAGTATCAGGATTCCAATAATGAATTATTTACATTTTCATTTTTAATTGATTTTGATTATGAAAAAAAAGATTATGATCGAAAAATATGGTTATCCGATAATGCAGATATAAAAATTGGTGCTTCGAAAGATGTTGATATATATTTGAAAGATGAATATTTAGATGAAGATTATTTTTACTTATGTAGAAAAAATAATAAAGTAGAAATTCGTGATGTTCATGCAAAATACGGTGTGTATATTAATGGAAAAAAAATAGAAAATGGTGAGATAAATGATAGAGACTTTTTTTCTATTGTTGGTTTCAGTTTTTACTATAAAAATGGAATTATTTATACTTCATCAACAGAAAAAATACTTGTGAAAAATTTAAAACAAGAGATGATAAATTTAAATGCAACTTGTTTTGAATATCCGAAATTTAATAGAAATACCAGAATACAATATCAGCTTCCAGATAGAGAAATTGAATTAAAGCAACCAGCGAGTAAACCTGTAAAGCAAAAGAAGAATCTTATTATTACATTAATTCCTTCCATTGTTATGCTGGCTATGACAATCATTTTAAGAGGAATCATAGGTGGTGGTGGTACATTTGTTCTTTATAGTGCCGTTTCCATGTCGCTTGGCATTATTATGTCCATTGTTACATATTCTAGAGATTCAAAGGAACATATAAAAGAATGTAAAGAGCGAGAGGAATCTTATACAAAATATATAGATGAAAAAACACAAGAGATAGAGGAGCTTCGTGAAGAAGAATTACGTATACGAAATTTGATTTATGAATCATTAGAGAATTGTGTTGAAGAAGTAAATCAATTTGGAAAAAGAATATTTGAAAGAGGGAAAGATGATAAAGACTTTTTACAAGTTTATTTAGGAAAGGGTAGAATTGAATCCTCAAATCAGATTAAGTTTGCAAAACAAGATTTTGTAGATCCGGAGGATAAACTTGTCACGATTCCGGAAGAAGTATCCTTGAAGTATAAATACATAGAAAATGCACCGGTATGTGCAGATTTTCATGCCTCTAATGCAATTGGTCTTGTTGGTGATAGTAAATCCTTGAATCAGATGTTAAAGAATATGTCATTGGATATATCAATTCGTCATTTTTATGGGGATGTAAAATTTGTATATATTTTAAATGATTCTGTAGTGAAAAATTTTGAATGGGTAAGATGGCTGAAAAATGTAAACAATGAACAATTGGATATCAAAAACATTGTGTGCGATGAAGAAAGTAAGAATTCGGTTTTAGAATACTTATATTCAGAATTATCAAATAGAGAACAAAGTGCAAGTGCTATTAATGGCAATTTATATTCTACACACTATGTAGTTTTTGTTAGAGATGTAAGTCAAATAAGCTGTCATCCGGTTACAAAGTATATAAATGAATCAAGTAAGTATGGATTTACATTTGTATTTTTTGATGAATATGAAGAAAATATTCCGATGGGGTGTAATCAAATTATTCGTTTATCAAATGAAAATACCATATTGAATACAGAAAATGGTGATTTACTTACAAGTTTTAAATTTACACATATATCGAATGAAATAGCAGAGCAAATGTCATTGAAATTGTCTTCCGTATATGTTGACGAGATTAATCTGGAAGGACAATTAACAAAAAATATTACATTATTTGATTTATTGGGAATTATGTCTACAGAAGATTTAGATTTAACAGAACGATGGAGTAATTCTAAAGTATATCAAAGTTTAGCGGCTCCTTTAGGAGTGAAAAGAAAAAATCAAGTGGTCTCGCTGGATATTAGTGATAAAGCAGGAGCACATGGTCCACATGGACTTGTTGCAGGAACAACAGGTTCTGGTAAAAGTGAAATTTTACAATCGTACATTTTATCAATGGCTACATTATTTCATCCATACGAAGTCGGTTTTGTAATTATTGACTTTAAAGGTGGTGGTATGTCAAATCAATTTACAGATTTACCGCATTTGATAGGAACAATTACAAATATTGATGGGCGTGAGATTAATAGATCGTTACTTTCAATTAAATCAGAACTTATAAAGAGACAGGAACTGTTTTCAGAAAGCGGAGTAAATCATATTAATGAATATATTAAGCTTTATAAAGCGGGAAAGGTTCAAAATCCATTACCGCATTTGATTATGGTCGTAGATGAATTTGCAGAATTAAAAGCAGAGTATCCTGATTTTATGAAAGAACTTATTTCGGCGGCACGTATAGGTAGAACACTTGGTGTTCACCTTATTTTGGCAACGCAAAAACCAAGTGGGGTAGTTGATGCACAGATTTGGTCAAACTCAAAATTTAAATTATGTTTGAAGGTTCAAACCAAAGAAGATAGTAATGAAGTAATTAAAACACCTTTGGCTTCAGAGATTGTTGAACCGGGACGTGCATATTTCCAGGTAGGAAATAATGAGATATTTGAATTATTCCAATCAGCATACAGTGGGGCAGGAGTACCGGTTGCGAATAGTTCAGCAAATGGAACATTTTCCATTTATGAGAAAAATGTTTGGGGTAAAAAGACACTTGTATATACAAACAAACAGAAAAAGATTTCTAAGGAAACCGAAACTCAGTTACAGGCAATTGTAAATTATGTTGCAGATTATTGTAAATTACAAGATATCAAAAAACTGCCAGGCATATGCTTACCATCATTAAAAGATAGAATTAGTACAGATGAATTAGATTATACAACGAAATCTACGGTATCTATTGATGTACCAATCGGTATTTATGATGATCCAGAGCAGCAAATGCAGGAAAATGTTTTCTTGGAATTATCAAAAGAAAATGTATATATTGTTGGTTCTGCTCAAATGGGTAAAACGGTATTATTACAGACTATCGCATATGGACTGATTCATAAGTATACACCAGAGCAGGTTAATATCTATATGGTTGACTGTGGTAGTATGGTACTAAAAATTTTTGAATCATCAGCACATGTAGGTGGTGTTGTGTTATCTACACAAGATGAAAAATGTAAGAATTTGTTTAAATTGTTAAATGAGATTGTAATTGAAAGAAAACGTATTCTTTCAGATAAAGGAATTGGAAATTATGCATCATATCTGGATGCCGGTTACACAGATCTGCCAATGGTTATTGTTATGATTGACAATATGGCTGCATTTAAAGAATATTTCCAAGCACAGGCAGATGAACTTTCAACATTAAGCAGAGAAGCACAGGGAGTAGGTATTTCATTCATTATTACAGCAGCTACAGCTAATTCTCTTAATTATAGAGTACAGGCAAATTTTGCAAAAAAATATGTACTGAATTGTAATGATAAAGGCGAATATAGTAGTGTTTTTGGTCATTGTAAGGCAACTCCAAAAGAAGTACAAGGTCGAGGTTTGATGTTGTTAGAACGGAGAGTAGTAGAGTGGCAAGTTGCAATTTTTGGAAAATCAGATAAAGAATCAGAAAGAAGTGAACAATTAAAGAAATTTATTAATGAAAGAAATGCAATTGTGAAGTGCAAGGCAAAGAAAATACCGATGGTGCCGGATAAATTAGAATTAGCTGTTGTTGAGCAAGAAGAACGTGATTTATTCCGAACAGAACGAATGATACCAATTGGAATGAGCTATTCAAACGTGGAATATGTAAAAGTAGATTTGCTAAGAGACAGTAGTTTAGCGTTAGTCGGTAATAACGAATATATGGATAGTTTTCTTAAAAATTTTGTATCTATACTTGCAAGAAATATTGTATTTCATAATGTTGCAGCTTGGGTTATTGATGATAAATTTAAAAAACTATCAGAAGTTGCTAATTATGGATTTGTAAAAGAATATACGAATGAAATTTCAGAAGCAATGCGTATATTAGATGATTTCTACTCAGAAGTAGAACAGAGAGAAGATGAGCCTGATGCAGATGAAATACTAGCACTTCTTATAATTAATAATGCTGATTTTATGAGACATATTTATACAGACAAAAATATGAGCAAAGAATTATCAAACGTATTAAAAAAATTGGCTGATTTACATGCATTCATTGTGATAGCACAAGTTGAAAATCAAGCAATTGGATTTAATGCATCAGAAGTATTAAAGACTTTAAAAGAAGAAAGAAAAGCAGTTTTATTTGCACCTATCCATGAAAATAAGATGTTTGAATTGACAGGACGTGTAAAACCGGATACAAGTTTTGAAAAGTCAAATGCATATTATTTATCAGAAAGTAAATATGACAAGATTCGATTTTTTGAATAATTTAGGAAAGGAGAGTAGATGAGTATGGGTGGAAAAACCGGTGCAGCAGTAATTTGTGATGGCAATATTGATACCAAACTTATTTATGATACGCATTGCCAGATTAAAGAGTTGGTAGAATCCTATAAGGAAATTAATTTAAAGGTAACTCGTATTACTACAGAAGTAAAAGATAATTGGGTAGGAAAAGGACGTAATGAATTTGAATCTCAATATAGAATTCTTATAGGAAAAATAGAGGATTTTGGTGATACCTTACAGGATATTTATGATGGATTAGTCGAGGCAGAAGCTGCATATGAGGATGCGGATGATGAAATCAGACAGAAATATGTAATGTCAATGCAATAAAGAAAGGAGACTATTATGGCGAATAGTTCTTATTACTATTCTATGTATAAGAAAGAAAAAGAAAAGGCTAAAACGCAGTCGAAAGATATTTCTTCTTTACAAACAATTCTTAATAGATTGACAGGTGAATTTTATGATGAACAAAGTAATGTAAATAGAGAATTGGATGATTTAAAAGAGGATCTGAATAAAGCAGTAAGGCATCTTTCTAAATTTAATATTATAGTAAATGACTGTTATAGTTATAAAGAAAAAACATCTACGGCAGATTCAAGTCTTAATAGTGCAATCGATAGTTTAGAAAATGAAATAGCATCTTTAAATTCAAAACAAGCGATTACTGAACAGAATAGAGACTATTACTATAATAAGTACAAAGAAGAGAAAGAAAAAGAAAGACAGGAGTTTTTAAATTCTATTAATATTTTTGGATAGGAGATGACTGGGAATGAGTACGGCAACAATTTCGTATAGCAGCATTAAAAATGCGGCAAGTGAAGCAAAGGCTGTATCAAGAAAATTAGATACATATGCAGATCGTTTGACGAGCCAGGTATATAACAAATTAAATAGTTATAATGGCAGTTACACAGGAAATATTTCAAATGCCATAACAAAGACAAATGAGAAGATATCAGAACTTAGAAGAAAATGCACTGCGTATGAACGTTATTCAGATGATTTATATGATTTAAAAGATGAATGTGAAAATACAGATAGAGCTGTTAAGTCAATGGTTAGTAGTCTTACAGCAGATTTTAAATCAAATCATGGCATTAAAAATAACCCTATAATCAATACAATTAATTATTATCTGGTCTCATTGGATAATAGCAATGCGGCTGGCCGTTGGGTAAATTCCACTACCGATAAAGCGGCTGGTGTTAAAGAATATATTGCACAGACTTTAGAAGACTGGTGGGATTATAATGGTGGTGAACAGTTGGTGAAAGGTGTATTGGAGGGAGTTATAGCAATTGCAATTGCTGTAGCTACGGTAGTTGGATTAACACTTACATCAACTATCTGGGGTACGATTGTTGCCGTTGCAACGGTAATAGGGGCGGCAATAGCTGTAGTAAATGCTCTTGTAAATATAGGCAATGAATTTAGGGCATACAATGAGACTCAAAATGGTGATCCCGCATTAGCAAGACGAAGAAGTAATGAGGATACGCTTTCAGACACACTACGTAGGGAAACTGATTCCCAGGAGCTTCATTTTTTAGCAGGAACAATTGATTTTGTAGAACTTGTTTGTGATATTATTTCGATTGCAGATGGAGTAAAGGAAATTGGAACAAATGGAATTAAATGGGTGAAAGAAAATAAAATTTCCTTAGAATCAATTAAAAATTTCAGCGGTAAGCTATGGGATGGAATTGGTGATATCGGAAAAGCTATTCAATCAAATGAGTGGTCTACGATTACGAGATTTACAACACGTTTTACGGATAATTTTATGTATAACCTAAAAAAGAATTTTGGTAATTTCGATTCTATTAAAGATGGTGCAAAAACAGTAAAAAATTATTTGGGCATTGCAAAAGGTTTCATAAAAGATGGATTTTCTCTTGATAACATAGCGGACCTTGCGTTGAAAAAAGTGATTATTCCTTGCTCTACTATTTTTACGGTAAATAAGGATAAAGCGAAAATAGTAGGATTTCTAGGGAGACAAATGCAGATTGATGATTTGGATCATGTTACAGTGAAGGATTTTTATAGTCTATATGATGATATAAAAGATCTTACAAAATCAAAGCTGTTCTCTGATGATATTGTGAATATGGAGGTTTTGAAAAAATTATCAAATCTGTCAATTGTATCTTCTGCAATACCACCGGTAACAGTGCCAAAGATTACTCTTGAAATTCCAAAAATAGAGATACCTGTTATTCCTATTTATAAACAAGCATATATTTAAGGGGTGAAATCATGGAAAGGGCAGATTATATTTTAAAAATGGAAGAAGGGGTATTGATTCCTGTAGAAATCAGTGGGCGGGAAAAATTTGTTCGGAATGTTGTCTACGGTATTGCAATTATTCTTGTGCTGGCTTCTATATTGTTTCGAGAGAATATTTTCATGGAATTAGAATGGTTTATTCAAATACTTTTTATTCTGCTATTTTTTAAATTTGTTGTTTTTGGACAGAAAAAAATAGATACACCATCACAGATGGAAATACATTTTTATGAAGATTACCTTGTTCTGTATCGCCCCAAAATATATTGCAGTAAAACACTTACTCGCAAAGAGCAGAATATTATGAAATACAATCTTATAACAAGAATAAAGTATATGAAAGATGAACGTCAATTTCATATTTATGGACAGGTTATTGGTAAACATTACAAGTATTTGAAAGATGGTTCTATTGACATAGTTCCGCATTATGATCGAACTGTAGATGATGGATTTGTATTCTTTAATACGAGATGTACAAGTGTAAATGATGAACAGGTGATAGATATATTGAATAGATATATTCCAAACAGATTAGAAATCAAATAAAAGAGAGGTATGAAATTACTATGGAAATCAACGAATTACGTTTAGAAGTACAAGATTTAAATCAGCAAGGAACTACATTATTAAAAGCAGGAAACGTAGAGGCTGCAAAAGAAAAATTTGAACAGGCAATGGATATTGACCCAATGTATATGGGAAGTTACAAGAACATGGGAACTTTGTATTTGTTAATGAATGAATATAAAGAAGCCAAAAATTTTCTGAAAAAAGCCTTGCTAATTGAAAAAAATGGTGAAGTATATTTTCAATATGGAAATGCATGTTTTATGAATGATGAACCACATGAAGGATTAGAATATTACAATTTAGCATTGTCGGCTGGATTTGATAGTGATGAAATGTTTTTCTTTATGGGGATGGCATATCAGCATATGAATGATGAGAAAATGGCATTACGATATGTTCAGAAAGCAATTGCAAAAAATCCCTCAAGAGCAGATTACAAGGTAAAGAAAATTGAATTATTAATTCAAATGTTTGAATTAGAAGAAGCGGAAAAAGCAGTAGATGAATTGATGCTAAGTGATCCGGAATTATATGATGGTTATCATATGAAAACAACTCTTTTACATCAGCAGAAGAAATTTGATAAGGCTGCTGAGTTTGCAAAAACAGCAGTAGACAGATTTCCTGAAGATGCAGATTTGTATTTAGATTATGCAAGAAGTGTTGCATTAACAGGAAACTATGAGAATGCGAAAAAGTTATTAATTCATGCAGAACAGTTAAAATATTATGAAGATGCAAAATTAGAATTTTTAGTGTTACAAGCTGAAGTAGAAGCAGAATTAGGAAATATGGATTCTGCTATACATGTATGTGAGAAATGTATTGCATTTGAATCCGAAGACCAATTTAATGAATCAGTAAGATTTATGGTAATGAACCTATATATCTTGCAGGAAAAATATGAAGAAGCATTGAAATATGCGAAAGAGGTTGTGGATAAAAATAATATCGGTTCTGTTTATTTTGCTTCCTTATATTATAGAGCATTTTGTTTAAAGAAATTGGAAAAAGCAGATGAAGCGACCATAGCATATAAAGAGGCAATTAAGTTATATCGTTTGGCAACATTAAAAAATCCGAACGCATTTGATGCATATTTGTATCGTATTATGAGTCTTAGAGATATTGCTGAGTATGAAGAAGCGTTAAACTTATTAGATTTTATGGAAAATTTAAGTGGCGATATTGCAGAAATTTATACAATTCGTGCAGATATATATAAACTTACCAATCAATCTGCGTTGGCAAATGAAGAATTGAAAAAAGCTTTTAAATTGAAACCAGAGTTGAAAGAAGTATTTAACGTGGAGGAAAAATAGTATGGCAATTGCATATGAAAGCAATACAGATTTAGCGTTTGATACAAGTGTATTGAAAAAGGCTGCACAAGAGTATGCTGGAATAGCAAAAGATTTAAGGACAATGGCTCAAAAATTAGATTCATTACTTCAACAGCTTGAAGATAGTGGTTGGACAACTCCGGCAGGTTCGGCATTTCATGATATGACAAATACAAATTGGCAGCAGAATATTGAGAAATATGCAGGTTTATTAGAGACGTTGGATAACATTTTAAAAAGAGCTGCTGATGAATATGATGATTTGGTAGATAACCATATTAATGCGACCAGAGTTCAGTTGAAATAGTGATAGCTGATTTTTAAAGAGAGGGCAAAGCCGTGTATGCGGTTGCTATAAATTAATTTACATATTACGAAAGGAGGAATAACTCATGGCAAGTATTAGAGTTACACCTGAAACCCTCAACTCGCAGGGGAATGATCTTATTGGATATGCTGGAGATTTAGCAGATATTTTAAGCAGTATTGATGCTAAGATCAATGAAATTATTGATGGATGGGATGGTCTTGCACAGGATGCATATTTCGATATGTATACAACTATGAAAGAAAGCTTAGATAAATTCCCAGAATTAGTAAATTCTCTTGGCGAAGCAACAGTATCTGCTGCAGAAGCATTTGCTAGTGTTGATGAGCAGTTACAGTCAGGATTTAAATCTGCACAGTAATTCGAAAGAGAAGTTATAATAACGAGTCACTGTTACAGTGGCTCGTTATTGTATAACGAATAGTTGAAATTAGGAAGGAAATGTCTATAGAAACACAGAAGAAAAGATGTTGTCAATGTGATATATTCAAGAGTTTAGTGAATATTTATCTGATAGCGATTTTGAAGTATCAGGTGGAATTACTATGCAGATAACGGAAGAGGATGTATTGAGTTTCATAGAGCATGGTGATTTTGAGTATGGAGTTGAGCATTTAGATGATGGAAATTTGTACAGAATCTACTATGGAGATGATGAGTTTGAAACGTATTTGTATATTAAATTTTCTGCAAATGGAGTAGAATATATTAATATAAGCGCAGGAGAAGAATGGATAAAATAAGATTAAAGTACCAAAACGTAGGGAACATGCATCCATTGATGTTTGTGCAGGAACCACTTTTAAAACTGCAAAAAAATACTGTGAATTTGTTGTTCACGTAAAAATGAAATAAACTTTTAAAGCAAAAATGT